>JAUXCH010000119.1 GCA_030618975.1 Planctomycetia bacterium | reverse complement strand
TGCTCGGGCTCTGGATGGGGCGGTGGTTCCACGCGGGCCCGGTGTTTCGACGCAGCGAGGCGCTGGCCGTCGTCGCCGGGGCCTGGCTCGCGGTCGCCGGATGCGGGGCGATCCCGTACCTGTTCGCAGGGTTGACGCCCGTGAACGCTTTCTTCGAGTCCCTCTCCGGCTTCACGACGACCGGAGCGACCATCCTCACCGACTTCTCGCAGTACGACCGGGCCTTCTACCTCTGGCGGGCAATGACGCAGTGGTTCGGCGGTCTCGGCGTGATCGCCCTCTTCGTCGTCGTCCTGCCGAGGCTCGGCATCGCCGGCCGCCAGATCTTCTTCGCGGAAGCCTCTGCGGCCGCAGGCGGCGCCATCCGCCCCCAGGTCCGGGAGGGCGCGCGGCGGCTCTGGATCCTCTACGCCGGTCTCACCCTGATCCAGACGGGCGCGCTGATGTTCACGGGCTTCGGTCTCTACGACGCCGTGGTGCACAGCCTCACGACGATGTCGGCCGGCGGGTTCTCGCCGAATCCGCTGTCCATCGAGGGCTACGCGAACCCGGCCGCGGAGTGGGTGTTCGTCCTGTTCATGGTGCTCGCGGGCACGAGCTTCACGCTCCAGTACCGCGTGTTCACCGGGCGGCCTCTCGATTTCTTCCGCGACCGGGAGTTCATGACCTACTTCGGGGTCATGCTGTTCTTCTCGCTTCTCGCGGGTGCGCTGCTGATGGGGGGGATGCCGACGCTCGACGAGCTTCGAACCGGGGCCTTCCAGGTGGCAAGCCTGATGTCGTCGACGGGCTACGCGAGTGAAGACTTCAACGTGTGGAGCCACGCGCTGAAGACCGTGCTCATCCTCGCGATGGTCGTCGGCGGCTGCGCGGGGTCCGCGTGCGGCGGCGCGAAGGTGATCCGGTACATCCTCTCCGCGCAGTGGCTCGGTCGGGAGCTCACGCAGGTCCTCCACCCGCGCGCCGTGATCCCCATCCGGTACGGACGCATCACGGTTCCGATGGACGTCATGCGCGCGGTGACCACGCTCGTGTTCCTCTACATCATCGGCTACGCGGCCCTCGGCGCCACGCTCGTCATCCTGGAGCCGAACCTCGACCTGGTGACGGGCTTCTCGGCGGCCCTGGCCTGTCTCGGGAACATCGGACCTGCGTTCGGGCCGGCGGGACCGATGGGCAACTACGACTCCTTCTCCGAGGTCGGGAAGATCCTGCTGGCCCTCTCCATGTGGTTTGGACGCCTCGAGATCGTCACCGTGATCGCCCTGCTCCATCCCCACGTGTGGCGCAACTACCGCTGGCGCGGCGACATGCCGCGGCCCGTGAAGGAAGCCCCTTAGCGCGGAGCCTGAGCGCGGTGCGCCCCGGCCGGACCGCTACAATTCGCGGTCGTCCGACCCGGGGGAGCAGCATGGCCTGGATCTCGAGAGCACTTCCGTTCGCCGTCGTCGTAGCGGCTTGTTCCTGGGCGGCCACGACACCGGCCGCCGCGCAGGGCAGCGATCTCACGGGTCGCCTCGCGCCGGACATGACGTTTTCGAACGGGATGAACGGGGTCGCGGCCGGTACGTCGTTGTCTTCCTTCCGGGGCCGGGTCGTGTGGGTGAAGTTCATCTTGCGCGACTGCCCGCGTTGTCGCGCGACGCTGCCGCGTGCCCAGCAGCTCCACGACCGGTGGAGCGGCAGCGGCCTCGTGGTGCTCACCGTCGTGCGGCAGTTCGGTCCGCCCGGGATGCGGTCGTTCATGGCCCAGAACCGCTACGACTTCCGCGTCGGCACCGACCGCGACGGATCCATGGCGTCCCGGTACGGCGTGCGCACGATGCCTACGGACTACGTCATCGGCATCGACGGTCGCGTGAAGGCCAGCAACGGCGCGCCGGACGCGGTCCTCAGGACCGAGCTGGGCATGTACCGCCTGGCCCGCCTGGGCGCCGTGCCCAAGACGTTGAAGTCCGTCCGGGACGCCGTGTGGAACTGGGACTACGGGTCCGCGCTCCGCGCGACGGAGGCTGCCGTCTCGAAGGGTGACGCGGACGCCGAGATCCAGGCACTGGCCGACCGTGTGGCAGCCCAGGCCCGTGAGGAGCTGGACGCGAGACTCGTGCTCGCCGCGAAGCGGGCACGCGAGGGGCAGGCCGACGTCGCGCTCTCCATCCACGACCGCGTCGTCTCGAACTTCCGGGGTACCTCCCTGGCGTCGGTCGCGGTGGACGCGCGGACTAGGTACCTGGCCGGACGGGGGGGGCGGTGACGCGGCCGTGACCCTCCGGCACGCGGAGAGCATGCACCGCGTTGCCTGCACCCGATTTCGGCGACTTCCGTTTCCGCGACGCGAACCTCGGGGTAGGGGGAAGCAGGCCGCCTCTGGTACCTTGCGCTTCAGTTGAGGCAGGCCGGGAGGGTGGCGTGTCTGCGCGGCAGGCACCACCACCAGCGGCGGAGGAGGATGCTCATGGTGCGCGGGTCTCGTGAGAAGAACGATCGGCTGAGAGTTGGGATCGTCGTCGGCCTGCTGCTGGCCCTGAGTGTCGGACTGGCGGGCTGTGCGTCGGGCCGGGCGGTCGATGGTGGCCTCCGTGCGGGGGACGTGATGTGTCCGCCCACGTGTAGCGAGCCCGTGACGTGCCGCCCGTGTGGCGCGAAGACGCCCCCGCCCTGCGAGCGTCCGCCCCAGGCCAATCCAGGCGAGGCGTGGTGCCAGGTCTGGGTGCCCCCGGTCTACTGTGACGAAGAGAAGGCCGTCTGCGTCCAACCCGCCTCCACGAGGCAGGTCCTGATCTCCGCGAAGTACGGCATGCGGCCGAAGGTGGTGTGCAGCGCCGAGGCCGAGCTGCGCGAGAAGATCGTGCCTGCGGTGTGGAACGTGAAGCAGCGCGAGGTCATGGTGTGCCCGCCCCAGGATCAGTGGAAGCGGATCTACTGCCCGCAGGTCGAGCTGGGGCCCTGCGAGAAGCAGTGCGACTGCTACACGAAGGTCGTACGACCCGGCGTCTACGCGTGCGAGAACTGCCCGGTCTGCCTGGCGCCCGAACGCCGGTGTGTGACCTACAAGCCGGCCCAGTACAAGGTGGTCCAAGAGCGCTTCGAGGCCGTGCCCGCTCGCTGGGAGACCCTCCACATCCCGGCGAAGTACAAGATGTGCCGCCAGAAGGTGTGCGTGCAGCCCGGCCGCTGGGAGTGGCGCCGGAACGAGGCGTGTGAGGTTCCCGTCCAGGTCGTGCGGATCCAGGCCGTACCGGTCCAACCCCTGCCGGCGCCCTTGACGGCCCTGCAGTTCGAGATGGAGGACAAGGCGGCGAGCGGCGAGCCGGCGGGCATCTTCACCGTGGGCGACGTCGTGCGCTACGACCTCCGCATCGTCAGCGACGGGGGCTCGAAGGCTCTCGAGGGCCTGAAGATCGTGTTCACCCTTCCGCCCGAGCTGGATTTCATCTCGGGCATAGGCACCGGCGTCAAGATCACGGGCAGCGGGCAGGCGGCCGAGACGGCCCCCTTCGTCCTGCCCGTCGGCGCCGAGGTCGCCTTGCACGTGCTCTGCCGCGTCACCGCGGTCCCGGAGACGAACCTGACCCAGCTCGAGGCCACGGTGCTGGACGCGGAGGGCAACGTGCTCGCCACCGAGACCGAGAGCACCACGCTCAAGGCCGCTCCCTAGCCTCGACGCGCGTCGACGTTGTCCCAGGGCCTCGGCCCGCTTACGGCGGGTTACGGCGGGCCGAGCTTCTCGCGCAGGAAGGCGTTCGCCTGCGCCTGCACCCAGGGGAACAGGAAGAACGCCGTGTAGTGTCCCAGGGGCACCACGCGCAACCGCGGCTTCCCGAGCGCCCGCCACAGCAGCATCCCGTTGCGGATCGGCACCGCGGTGTCGTACTTCGCGAGGATCATGAAGACGTCCTCGGTGGTCACGTTCGACGCCAGGTGGATCGGATCCGTGCTGAGGACCCGCCTCAGCGCGGTCCGGACCTCCTCCTTCGACTTCCGCGTCCCGGGGAGCTCCTCGGCGTAGCGCTGGAACCGATCCTCCGTGGTGTCGATCATCACGTCGGCGAGCGGTCCCCCGGCCAGGAAGAGCACGTGGGCCTTGGGCCGCGCGTCCGCGCCGGCAACGCACGCCGAGATGATCGACCCCGCGCTGATGCCGAACGTGGCGAAGCGCGTTGCGTCCACGTCGTCCCGTACCGCCAGCCAGTCCATCGCCTGCTTCGACCGCATCACGAGGAGCCGAAACTCCGTCTCGGCGTCCTCCATCACCATGTCGTCCTCGACTTCGAACTCCTTCCGCATCACCACCGCGCCGTGGTACCCGGCGCGGACGAAACCGCGCGCGAACTCCGACATCAGCGTCAGGCTGTTGCCGAGGATGGGGGACATGACCACGCAGGGCCGCGGCGTGCCGCCGAGCGGGCGGGGCCGGAAGAGGACGATCTCGATGTCGTCCGTGGCGTGGGTGTGGCCTCGCAGCGCATCGGGGACCCGAGCCGGGATCCGGTAGCGGCGGATGTCGATGTGCGTGCTGCGGTGCACGATCTCCTCCGAGATCGCACCGGGGACCGCACCGCCGGCCTCGTAGTACGAAGCCGGCGGCGCGGCGCAGGCCGAAACCGCCGTGGGCAGCGGCACGACGGGCGGCCGGGTACAGCCCGGCGCCAGGGCGAGGAGGACGCAGCCGAGAGCGGGGACGACGAGGCGCACGCGGGTAGCCTACGCACACGCCCGGGAGGCTCCATGCAGGATCGTCCGAAACCGCTCTTCCGGCGGTACGCGACCGGCGAGCTGGTCGCGTCCCGCCCCACCGCCGAGATGCGGGACCGCACCCGCCTGCCCGTCGTCGTGGTTCTCGACGACGTCCGCTCCGCCTACAACGTCGGCCTCGTCTTCCGCCTTGCGGACTGCGTGAACGTCCAGGCGCTCTGGCTCACCGGCATCACGGCCTGGCCCGGCGTCAGCGAGCACGCCACGAACCGCATCGCCAAGACCGGTGTGGGAGGGAGCCTCGACGCCCTCCCCTGGGAACACCACGACGACCCCGTGCCCGCCGTGAGGCGCCTCAAGGACGACGGCTGGCGCGTCGTCGTCCTCGAGCAGGGCGAGGGCAGCGTCCCGTGGCGCCAGGTCGACTACGCCACGCCGCTCGTGCTCGTCTTCGGCCACGAACGCGACGGCGTCCGCGACGGCCTCCTCGACCTCGCGGACGAGATCGCCGAGCTGCCCGTCCGCGGCATCACGAACAGCCTGAACGTCGCCCTGTGCGCGAGCGCGGTGCTCTACGAGGTGCTGGAACGGTCGGGGCTCGCTCGAGGAACGTAGCCGGCGCGGGACCTGGTGGATCGGTAGGGCGGCCTCTCAGTCCTCCCCCTCGTCCTGCTCCTCCTCGCGGCGGCGCTTGCGCTCTTCGCGCTGCCGGCGCTTCTCCTCCTGCTTGCGGCGGGCCTCTTCGGTGCGCTCCGCCTTGCGGCGTTTCGCCTCGCGCTTGTCGGCGCGGCGCTTGGCCGCGGCCTCGAAGGAGAAGTCGGCCTCGGCGTCGCGCCACCACTGGCGCCACGCGTCGGCGCCGCCCTTCACCTGCGCGCCGGTGGCGTAGCGGAGGGCGTCGCGGGCGATGGCGACCCAGCCGGTGCGCCGCCGGCCCTGGGAGCCGAGTTGCAGGAGCCGTTCGATCGCCTCCGCGGAGGGGACGTTGGCGACCGCCAGTGCGCGGGCCTTGACGATCTCCCGGTCGTCGTTCACGTCGACGTCGAGCAGCGCCTTGATCGTGGACTCCTCGGCGAGGTCGTGGAGGGCCTGGACGACGAGCAGCAGCTCGGCCTTCGACGACTCGTCCTTCTCGAGGGGGGCGATCCGGGCGGCGAGACCCACGGCGGCGGACTTGCGGTCGCGCTTCGCCTCGCGTCCGGCGAGGGCCTCGACGGCGGCCTCGCGGACCGGGAGCTCCTTGTCCTCGAGGAGCTTGATCAGCGGGGTGGTGAGGAGGTGGTCCTGGAAACCGGCGGCGGCGCGTGCTGCGGCGAGCCGGACCGCCGCGTCACGGTGGCGCAGAGCCTTCTTGACGGCTGCGGGCGAGTCCAGGACGACCCGCTCCTCGGCGCCGGCGACGGGAGCGAGGACGACGGCCAGGACGAGGGCGAGGAAGAGGGAGCATGCGTGAGCCATGGACCGGGCCTCCGGGGGGGTGTCTGCTCGGTCTCCAACCCATCGGCCGCGTCGGGGTTTCGCCCGCCGGGGTCGTCGGGGACACTGGGGCCATGCTGATCATCGTCCCGACCGCGCGCGAGGCCCAGCACCTGTTCGACGGCCCCCTGCCGTCGGGCGAGACGCCCGTCAGGACCCGGGTGGGCGAGGTGGAGGTGGACGCCGCCCTCTGCGGCTACGGCGTGGCCGCGGCCGGCGTGCTGGCCGCGATCGCGGTGGCGCGGGTGGCGCCCGAGCGCGTGGCCCTGGTGGGGATCTGCGGCACCTTCGACGAGCAGCGCCTGCCCGTGGGGGGGCTCTTCGAGGCCGAGGAGGTCCGGATGCACGGGATCGGCCGGGGAGCGGGCGAGGGGCACGCCGGGCCCGGGAAGACGGGTTTCCCCCAGGCGCCCGGGAACGGGACCCACTGGGCGGTGGTGGACCGGCTGCCGGTCGGGGCACGCTCCGTGGGCGCAGGGACCCGCGGGGTGCTGCTCACCGTGGCGGCGTCGGCAGCGAGGCCCGAGGAGGCCGCCTGGCGGCGAGCAGCGCATCCGGACGCGCTGGCCGAGGACATGGAGGGGTTCGCGGTCGCACTCGCCTGTGCACGGCTCCGGGCGCCTCTGACGATCCTGCGCGGGGCCTCGAACGTGGTGGGGGGCGAGGGGCCGTGGAAGCACGAGCAGGGGCTGGCCGCGGCGCGGCGGGGCCTCGTGGCCTGGGTTCGGGGGCCGGCGTAGAGGCGACCCGTTCTCGCGGCGGACGGGAGGACGGAATCCGGCACGCGGGTTGCCTCGGAGCGCGAGAAGGGAGACCCCGCATGACCCGACACCCGCTCCGGACCTGGGCCGTCCTGTTCGTGGCCGCCTCCCTGGCCGCGGGCTGCGGCGACGGGGAGGGGAAGCCAGGCGCCGGCGGACCGATCGAAGGAACCTACGTGGGCCAGGAGATCTGGATCTCCTACGGTCCCAGGAGGCGGGGAGAGGGCGCACACCGGGTGGGCCGGTCGCAGGCAGAAGCCCAGGCGATCGCCGAGGACCTGCACCGACGCGTCCTGGCCGGGGAGGACATCGGCGACCTGGCGATGCGGTTCAGCAACCTCCAGGGCGGCGCGGGGCGGGGCTACACCGGTCAGCTGCCGGTCGATCGCGCACGCCCGAGTGCGCGGGACCGCGCCATCGCGTCCGTGGACGTCGGCGAGGTGACGCCCGTTTTCGAGTGGTACGAGGGGTACGGGTTCGCGCGTCGCGTGGACACGGAAACGGGTCGCGAGCTGAAGGCCGTGTGGCAGCAGGCCGCTCGGCTCCGCGCGCGGTTTCGCGTGATCGCGCTGCTGTACCGGGGCGCGTGGATTCCCGACCCGGACGCACGGGAGAAGGTGACGCGGACGCGGGCCGAGGCCGTGGCACGCGCCGACGCGGTGCTGAAGGAGATCCGCGGCGGTGCGCCGTTCGAGGACCTGGCGCGGCGGGTTTCGGAGGACGGACCCAGCGCGGCGCGCGGCGGGCTCGCGACGGTCACGAGTCCGGACCGCACCACGACGGAGTGGATCCGGCGGCAGGACTCGCACTTTCCCCGGTCCGTGCTCGAGGCCGCCTTCACGACACCCGTGGGGGAGCTCCACCCCGAGGTGATCGTCAGCCCGCGCGGCGTGTTCCTCGTGAAGGTGGAAGGGCGCAGGGTGATCGGTCAGTAGGACCGGCGGTCCGCGCGGCGGGACCAGGCATCCATCACGCGCCGAGCTTCGGGATCCGCGTGGTGCTCCATGCGGACGGAGCGCTCGTTCTCGGTGGTACACATCTGCTCGTAGAACCGTGCGTCGTCGAAGCCCGCCTGGGCCGCCCCCTGCCGGTCGACGGCGTAGACGATGCGCTCCACCCGGGCCCAGAAGAGCGCGCCGAGGCACATCGGGCAGGGTTCGGACGACGCGTAGACGGTACAGCCGGAGAGGTCGTGCGTGTCGAGGTGGCGGCACGCGTCGCGGACGGCGAGGACCTCGGCGTGGGCGGTGGGGTCGCGGTCGGCGAGGACGCGGTTGCGGCCCCGGCCCACGACCCTCTCGTCCCGGACGACGACGGCGCCGAAGGGACCGCCGACGTCGTCGTCGAGGGCTTCGCGGGCCAGGTCGATCGCCTCGCGCAGGAAGGTGGCGTCGTTCATCGCGGCTCTCCTGTCCGCCGGCACCTTACCTCCGGAGGCGGCGACCCGGCGGAGGCCCGCGGGTAGCATGCCGTCCGGAGGTGGTCGTGAGCGCACGCATGCGAACCCGGGAACGACGTTGGAGCATCGAGCCGAGCGAGGCGGAACGCGCGGAGCTCGTCGAGATCCGCCGGGACCTGCACCGGCACCCCGAGCTCCAGTACGAGGTGCACCGGACGGCAGGCGTGGTCGCCGAACGCCTGCGGGGCCTGGGCCTGACGCCCGTCGTGGGGGTCGGCCGGAGCGGCGTCACCGCCGTGCTCGAGGGCGAAGCGCCCGGCCCGTGCGTGATGCTGAGGGCCGACATGGACGCCCTGCCGATCCAGGAGGAGAACGACACGGACTACCGGTCCACCGTCGACGGCGCGATGCACGCCTGCGGCCACGACTGCCACGTGTCGATCGGCCTGACGGCGACGAAGGCGCTCCAACGGGTCGGCGGGCCCGCGCGCGGGTCGATCAAGGTCGTGTTCCAGCCGGCGGAGGAGGGTGGAAACGGCGCGCTGGCGATGGTCGAGGACGGCGTGCTCGAGTCGCCGAAGGTGGACGCGGCGTTCGGTCTGCACGTGTGGAACCAGCTGGACGTCGGCAAGGTGGCCGTGGTCGACGGACCGTTCATGGGCGCGGTCGACCAGTTCCGCATTCGTGTGGCGGGGCGTGGGGGCCACGGCGCGATGCCGCACGACACGCGGGACCCCGTGGTCGCCGCGGCCGCGGTGGTGACCGCCCTCCAGCAGATCGCATCGCGGCGGGTGGATCCGTTGGACAGCGCGGTCGTGACGGTGGGGCGGATCGCGGGCGGCGAGGCATTCAACGTGATCCCGTCGCACGCGGACCTCGAAGGCACCACGCGCTGCTTCTCCTCCCAGGTCTGGGATGCGTTGCCAGGCTGGGTGGAGGAGATCGCGTGCCGTACGGCCGAGGCACACGGCTGCACGGCCGAGGTGGAGATCAAGCGTCTGATGCGCGCGACCGTCAACGACACCGCGATGGCAAGCCTGGTGCGGGACGTCGCGGCGGAGGTCGTGGGGCAGGAGAACGTGGTCGAGATGCGGACGCTCGGGAGCGAGGACTTCTCCGAGTACCTGCACCTCGTGCCGGGCTGCTACTTCTTCGTGGGCTCGCGGAACGAAGCGAAGGGTTTCGTGCATCCGCACCACTCGCCGCGCTTCGACGTGGACGAGGCGGTGCTGCCGATCGGCGTGGAGATGCTGGCTGGCGTGGCCCGGCGGTTCCTGGACGGGTGAAGTCCTACGCCAGGTCGGGCCAGAGCGCGGCGAGCCCGTCCTCGGCGGAGGTCCGCAGCGTGACGTCGAACTCCGAGGACAGGGCCGACGGTTCGAGGTTGATCTCCACGCACGTGGCGCCGGCGCTGTGGGCCATGCCGGGGAGCGCGGCGGCGGGGTAGACGACCAGGGACGT
>JAUXCH010000154.1 GCA_030618975.1 Planctomycetia bacterium | reverse complement strand
TCCTTCGCGATCCCCTTCAGGAGCTTCTTCGCCTTGCTCTTCGTGCGCTTGACGCCTTCGGCGCCCTCCGCGCCCCTGGTGCGGACGAGGATGTGGCGGTAGTCGCCCTCCGCGCCCCGGGAGCGCCGCGGGACCTCGGCCTCTCCACCGCGGGCCTGGCCGTGCAGGATCCAGTCGAAGCCGAGACCGAGGTAGTCGTCGTAGGGGATGTCGTGCCCGAGGTCCTCAACGGCGAAGAACGCGCAAGCGCCCTTGCCCTTCTTCTTCGCCAAGCGCTCGACGTACGCGCGGACGGAGCTCGCGCCGGCCCAGTTCGGGTCCTCCGTGCCGAGGAAGACGCAGACCCGCTTCGCCTTGTGCTGACTGCTGGGCGTCGCCGGGGCTGCTGTCGTGAGGCCACCCGCGAACAACTCCGGCGCCTCGGCGAGGGTCGCCAGGGTCATCGAGCCACCGGCCGAGTGGCCCCAGACGATCACACGGTCCTTCCGGATCGTGTACTTCCCCAGGACGTGCTTTACGAAGGTGACGATGGTCTTGACGTCACCGCCGCTCCAGTTGAACCCCGGGCCCCGCTCGGTCTGGACGGACTGGGAGCCTGCGACCGTGAGGCACCACGATCCGCGGCCCTGCATGAGGACCGGCATCACGAAGTTCTTCGGGTTGCCGCCGGCGCCGTGGAGTGCGACCACCAGGTCGACGGGCTCGGCCGGGTTGCCTGCCTCGTCCTCGTCGCCCGTCAGTGGGCGGTAGAGCCACGCCTGGGCCTGCGCGTCGTCCTCGACGAAGAGGTGGAGGTACTTGCCGTCCTCTTTCTCGACGATCGTCGGGCCGCGCTTCGCCGTTACGGGCGTCGCGAGCGCCGCGACCAGGGGAATCACCGCGAGGAGCAGGAACGCCAGGCGTCGCATCGGTCCACCTCGAAGAGCGAGCGTCAGTCGTAACTGGTGACGGCCGCGTCCTCCGACTCGAAGATCTGGAACGCGCGGTTGAGCTGGGTGATGTCGAAGAGGCGGTGCACGAAGGAGTGCAGTCCGAAGAGGCGGAGGTCCCCGCCTGCCTCGCGGAGGTTCTTCATGCCCCAGACCAGGGTGCCGAGGATGATGCTGTCGAGGAAGCTCACCCTGCTCATGTCGGCGACGACGCGGAGCTTCCCCTCGCCGACGAGGGTGACGAACATCTTCCTCAGTTCCTTGTCGTCCTGCCCCGCGATGTCACCGTCGAAGCGGACGATCAGGCAGGCGGGCCGCTCTTCTTCAAAGTAGTTCAGCACGTGTCGACCTCCCTCGGGACGCTGGATGCAGTCTACCCACAGTGCCCCCTCCGCGCACGCGCGGGACGTTCGTCAGGATCCGGCCAGCGTTTCCAACGTGACGGAGGCGAAGGTACAGCGCACGGTCTCCGCCACCTCGTCGAAGAGCCGGGTGAGGCGGGCATCCGCCGGCTGCTCCCGCGCGGCCCGGCTCCGCCGGCCGAGCAGGAAGTGCCCGTCCGGCCTCGGTGCGTCGAACACCGAGATCACGTCGAGGACCGTGATCTCGGCTGCGGGCCTGGAAAGGACGTATCCACCCCCGATGCCCCGCACGCCGACCGCGAGCCCCGAGCGGACGAGCTGCTGGAAGACCTTGGCCAGCGCGCCGGGTGGCAGGCCGAAGCGCTCGGCGACGGAGCCGACGGTCACGGGCTGATCGGCCGCCGCCATCTCCAGGGCTGCGTAGAGCGCGTAGAGGGTGCTCTTCGAGAAGTTCAAGGGGCGGGGTTAGTCCGTTTCCTCGCGGCGCCGGGCTGCCTCGAGGTCGAGGTCGAGCGCCAGGCGAGGAGCGGGGACGAAACCCGCATGCTGGAGGAAGGTGAGCAGGTCCGGCTTGCCCCAGTCGACCTCGGTCTGGATGCGGGATATGCCCAGGCCGAGGAGGTTGGTCCGGAGTTGCCTCAGGAGCGCCTTGCCGACCCCGCGACCGCGGAAGTCGGGGTTGACGCCGAAGGTGTCGAGGGCGGCGACCCTCTCCAGGGAGCCGAACTCGCCGTAGTAGACGCGGCAGAGGCAAAAGCCCGCGAACATCCCGTCGGATTCGGCCGCGAGGGACACCTTGATGCCGGTGTCCGCGAGCGCCTGCTCGAGCTTCACCTTGAAGTACTCGTCGCGGCGGTGGCCGACGATCTTCGAGTCCAGGCGGATCACCGCCTCCAGGTCGCGCGGGTGGAGCTGCCGAACATCGACCGCCTCGTGCTCCGCGCTCTTCGCCTCCATGCTCGTCGGATCGCTCATCTCGCTTCCTTCCCGGTTCAAGCCGTCAGCTGTCCGCCGTCGACACGCAGGACCTGTCCCGTCACGTGGGAGCTGAGGTCCGAACACAGATACAGGACGGCCCGCGCCACGTCGCGCGGACGGCCCGCCTCGCCGAGCGCCGTCTCCTCGAGGGCCCGGGCCATCACGGGCTCCGGCAGCGACTCCGTCATCGGCGTGAGGATCAGGCCCGGCGCGACCACGTTCACGCGCACGCCGAACCGGCCTACCTCCCGGGCCACCGTCCGGGCGAACCCGATCAGCCCGGCCTTGCTCGCCGTGTAGTTGGCCTGGCCGAACTTGCCGCGCTCCCCGTTGATGGAGGAGATCAGGACGATCCGGCCCTGGCCGGCCTTCCGCATGCGTGGAACCACCGCGCGCACGAGGCGAAACGCGGCGTCGAGGTTGACCCTGAGCACTACGTCCCAGTCCTCGTCCCGCATCTTCCAGACGACCCCGTCCCGCGTGATGCCCGCGCAGTGCACGAGGCAGTCGACCTGCGGGAGCTCGTCGCAGAAAGCGGCGACGGCCTGCGCGTCGCCGAGGTCGCAGGGCACGTACCTCGCAGCCCCCGGGGGCCCCTCGTGGCCCGGGAGGTCGGCGTTGAGAACCGTAGCGCCCGCCTCGAGCAGGAGCTCGACCACGGCGGCTCCGATGCCGCCGGAGCCTCCCGTGACCAGGGCCGTCCGGCCCCGAAGCGACAGGAGATCGGAGAGGGGGGATGTCTCGTTCACGAGTCGCTCCCGGAAGAGAAGCTGAGTCCGGCCTTCTTCAGCTTGCGCGCGCGGAACCCACCCCAGAGAGCGGCGCCGATCGCGCCCGCGAGGACCGAGTCCGGGTGCGTCCTGACGTCGAGGTTCGCGCCCTGTTCCTCCACGATCTCGCGCAGCGCCGCGACGAGGCCGATGTCCATGGCGAGACCGCCGGTCACCATCACGGCGCCCTCCGCCTTCGTGGATGTGAGCAGGCGGAAGTAGCGTCCGGCCATCGAGAGGTGAATGCCCTTCAGGATGTTCGGGATGGAGATGCCGCGAGACACCATGTTGATGACGTCGGTCTCCGCGAGCACGGCGCAGATCGACGAGCACTTCTCGGGTTCGTCGGCGTCCTTCGAGAGCGGGCCGATCTCCGCGATCGTGACACCGAGATACCGGCTGATGTTCTCGAGGAACTGGCCCGAGCCCGACGCGCACTGGCTCGTCATCCGGTAGCCGAGCACCTTCGCCCGGTCGTCGATGAGCACGGCGCGCGCGTGGAGCGCACCGATGTCGACGATGGCGCGGATCTCGGGGTCGAGGAAGAGCCCACCGCGAGCGTGCGTCGTCATGCCGTAGAAATGGCCGGTTCGGAAGGTGACGATCTCGCCCTCGCCGGTGGTGGCGATGTAGTCGAGCTCGTCGCGCCGTACGCCGGCCTTCTCGAGGGCCTCCTCGAGCGCGTCCTCGGTGACGGGGAGGGGATCGCGGCGCCGGAGGCGTTGGGTCACGCCCGCCAGCATCGTTTCGTCGCCGTTCCCGTCGCCCTGCACGATGGCGACCTTGATGGCCGCGGAACCGACGTCGATGCCGGCGGTCGTCAGGAACTCCGGGGACTGCTGCCTCTCTCCCGCAGTCATGCCGCCGCTCCTTCCGTCTTCAGGGCCTCGTGCAGCGCGAACAGGGCCGCGCCGAGGGCGCCCGTGTAGATGGACTCCGGCGAGATGTTGATCGTGCGCTCGCCGTAGTTCTCCTCGATGAGGGTGTGCAGGGCCTTGACGGCCTCGCTGTTCTTCGCGACGCCGCCGGTGAACGTGAACTCCTCGCTCACGCCGCCCGAGCGGGCCAGCAGCGACATCGCGCGGAGCACGATGGCGCGGTGCAGGCCTGCGAGGATTTCCTCGCGCTTCTCGCCGAGCGAGAGGCGGTCGCGGAGCTCCGCGCCCGCGAACACCGTGCACGTGGAGTTGATGCGCACCTTGCGCGTGGCCTTGCCGGCGAGCGGCCCGAGCTCGTGGAGGCCCAGGTTCATCTCGTCGGCGATGTAGCCCAGGTAGCGTCCGCAGCCCGCTGCGCACCGGTCGTTCATCTGGAACGAGGTGACGATCCCGTGCTCGTCGACCTGGATCGCCTTCGTGTCCTGGCCCCCGATGTCGAGCACCGTGCGGGTGCCGGGGAACATGTGGTGGGCACCGAGCCCGTGACAGAGGATCTCCGACCGGATCATCGCCTCCGGGAACGGTAGCCGCTGCCGGCCGTAGCCCGTGCCGACGCTCGCGACCTGCTGCAGGTCGACGGCGAGGACCGTCTCCACGGCCGCCTGCAGCTCGGGGTGGTCGCCGCCCAGACCCTCCAGGGCGCGCCGTCCGTGCTCGTCGAAGGTCCCGACCGCCTGCGTGGAGTTCTCGACCTCGAGGATGGCCTTGTCGAACAGCCCGGCCAGGACGTCGAAGCTTGCGCCCTTCTCCCGCCCGACTTCCTCGGCCAGCGCCAGGTAGCGGCTACCGGCGAGGTCGCGGAAGAAGTCGCTCTTTCGTCTGGCTCCCGGAGTGAAGAGCGCGCCGGACTCCTCCGCCATTTGCGGGATGATGGCACCGACCGACTCGTGCACGGCGTCCGCGACCTTCAGACGCTTCGCCTGTGCGTTGAGTTGATCGCCCAGCTCGCTCAACTGGGCACGGTACTGCTGCTCGCGGAAGAGAAGCTCGAAGCGTGCGAGCAGCTCCTCGACGTCGCGGCCCGCGAAGCCCTTTGCCTCCAGGGTCGAGGCGATGAGAGCGAGGCGCGCGTTGATCAGCGCCTCCCCCAGGGCGACCGCGCAGGCCACGTCGTAGTTGCTGCGGCTGTTCGTGATGCCGCGACCGAGGACCGTCTGGTCCTCCCCCAGGACGACGGCCTTCGTCGTCGTGGATCCGAGGTCGATGCCGACCCAGTACTTCAGGACGTCCACACTAGTCTCCTTGCCCGCTCTTCCGGCCTCGCTCGCGCTTCTGGTCGATCATCTGGAAGTAGGACTCGAGCCGGTTCTTGATGTTCGAGGCGGAGAAGTAGCGCGGGTCCACCAGGTCGCTCTCGACGAAGCCGCCGGGGCGGCCGGTACGGTTCTCCACCTCGCGGAGGATCATGAGCTGCCCCGCACTGAACGAGTTGCAGCTCTTCACGGAGTTGATGAGGAACCCGTCCGCCTGGTAGTCCTCGACGTAGCGCACGAGCATGTCCACGCGGGAGGGCAGGTTGAGGTTCGTGTAGCAGCCCATGCAGTAGTCGGCCAGGCTCTCCAGCGGCCGCGACGGGTCGTGGCGGAACCCGTCGTCGTAGACGCCTCCGACCTTCGTGTAGCTGGAGGCGACGACGACGGCCCCCTCGTCCGAGAACATCTTCCAGAACTGGCGGAAGCTCGTCCAGTTGGGCGGACCCTCGACGACCACCCGGTACTTCTCCTCCTCCATCTCACCCTCGGGGGTGATCGGGCCCTTGCCGAGCTTCACCCGTTCCTCCACCTCCGCGCGGAGTTCGCGGTAGTACTCGACGGCGTCCTGGGTGCCGCGGAACGCGGTGAAGATCGGGCCGATGTAGTAGACGCCGCCGAAGTACGCGTCGATGGGGGAGGGCTTGTTCTTGGCCGACTCCAGGACGTAGACGAGGTCGTCTTCGGCCTGCGCGGATCTCGCGAGCATCTCCTTCAACCGGTCTTCGTCGTAGGGCTGGCCGGAGATCTCCTCGAGTTGCGGGATCACCTTGTTCCTCAGCTGGTCGACCACGTACTTGCGCATGGAGTTCGTGATCTTGCCGTCCCCCTGGTAGGGAACGTGCAGCATCACGACCGGGCAGTCGTACTCCTGTCCGAGGATCTCGAACCACTTCAGGAAGGTGAAGCAGCCCGTATAGGAGAGGAGGAGGAGGTTGGGGTCGGGCAGGCGCTCGCCGGTCGGGCCGATGTTGCCCGACTTGAGCATTCCGAGGTCGCACTTCACGTAGGTGCAGACGTCCTCGGAGTGGCCGAGCTTCTCGGCGAGCCCGATGTAGTCCCGCGACTTGCCGCGCATGCCGGACTGGAGGGCGTTGATCTCGGGCAGGACCGGAAGCACGTCGAAGCTGTTCAGAAGTTCCGTGAGGTTCCCCGGGACGAAGGTGTAGGCGCAGGCCCGCCCCTCGTCGGGGGCGCGCGCGAGCTTCGAGAAGTGCTCGGCGATCATGCGCTTCTGGCGTTCCTGGCTGAGGTCCTTGCTGACGTTGGTCCGTGCGTCGTTCGCCATCTCGCTACTCCCCACTCCAGAGCTTGATGGAGTCCGCGAAGGTCCCCGCCTGTTCCCGGATGACCTGGAACTGCCCGCTGTTCTCGCTGTACTTGAAGGCCGTCCAGGGGATTCCGGCGTCTTCGACGGCCTTGACGGCCATCGGCTGGTCGAGGAGCGCCGGATCGCAGAAGCTGGGCGCGCAGAACAACACGCCTTCGGCCCCGTAGTGCTCGACACGCTCCACGAGCCCCTGCCCCTTCACGCCGTCGTCGATGTAGCGGATCGGGCTCTCGATCGAGTTCTCGAGGTAGGCCGTGACCAGGTTCCCCAGCGGATCGCCGTCGACGGGAATGTCGCCCACGATCCAGCGGTGCACCTGGACGAAGTCGTCGTCGACGATGTAGCAGCCTGCCCGCTCGAGCGTCTTGATCAGGCCGAGCGGAGGCTGCTCGCAGAACGAGCCCGTGATCAGCACGCGGGCCTGGTCCATGGGGCGTCGCGACTCGTCGTCGGACACAGCCGTTTCGTACGCCCTGAGCATCGTGGTGTGCTCCTCGGGCGGGAGAACCATGCCCGCGCGGAGCAGCACGTACAGCTCGTGCGTCGGGATCTTCCAGGGTTCGCGGCGGCGCAGGTCGTAGAGGTCCGCGACCGCCTGCCGGCTCTCGTTGTAGACCTGGATGGCCGTGCGCAACGCGTCTTCGTCGTACGACCGCCCGCCGATGCCGGGGAGGCTCTCGGTGATCTCCTGGAGCTCGTGCCGGTAGAAGGCGCCGCCCATGGCCGGGTCGAAGTCCTGGGGCACGTCGAGGTACCGGACCAGCTTGTCCGGAAACTGCATCTTCCACATGCCGGAGAGGTTGCGGATCACGTCGCAGGTCGCCGGGAAGAGCACGCCGTCGAGGCAGTCGAGGCTCCCGTTGAGACCCAGCTCGATCGTGCTGCGCGGGATGTGGCAGATGTAGGACTGGTAGTACGCGTCGCCTCGGATGATCTCGAGGTCGTCGCCGCCCCCGAGGATGCCGACGGGCAGCGCGTTCTGCGCCCAGAGCAGCTCGCGCGGGACGTAGACGGGCATGTAGCCGATCGCGATCCCGCCGGACTCCTTCTTCCACTCGCGCACCGACGTGAGGGAGTAGTCCTTCCAGAGGGCCTCCGCCTCTGCGACGAGCGCGGCGTGGCCCTCCAGACAGCTCGCGCTCGTGCTCATGCGTTCTTCCACACGGGCCTCCGCTTTTCGAGGAAGGCCTGGATGCCCTCCACGGCGTCGCCGCACGCACAGAGATCGTCGAGATAGAGGCGCTCGATCGCCTCGAGGTCGTCGTGCAGCCGTCGGTCGAAGGAAAGTCGCACGGCCCGTACCGCGCGGCGCAGGCTCGCCGCGGAGTGCGGCAGCAGGTTCGCGCGCACGTAGGCGAAGGCCGCGCCGGTCGGGTCCTCGGCGATCTCGTCGACCAGTCCCGCGGACCGGGCCTCGTCGGCTCCGATCACCCGGCCGCTGATGCAGAGGTCCTCCGCGCCCGGGCGACCCATGCGCTGCGGCAGGATCACGGAGGCGGCCGGCGCGATCACGCCGAGGCGGATCTCCGGCTGGCCGAGCTTCGTGTCCGGGGCACAGATCACCCGGTGCGCGAACGCCGCCAGCTCGAGCCCGCCGCCCAGGCACTGGCCCCGGAGGGCGGCGAGGACGAAGACCGCGGAGGCCGACATGTCGCGGAAGAGCCCGTGGAACGAGCTCAACATGTCGGCGACCTTGTCCGGGCGGTGCTCCTCGACGCTCGCGCCGAAGGAGAAGTGGGAGCCGGATCCCTCCAGACAGACAGCCTTGAGATCCGGGGCCTCGGCCGCGAGACGAAACACGGCTCGCAGGGAGCCGACCATCGTCGCGTCGAGGATGTTGGCCTTGGGTGCGTCGAGGAAGACGTGCCAGAGCGCACCGTCCTCCTGCTCCTCGACCCGTACGGCCTCGTCGGGGAAGCGTTCGGTCATTCTTCCTCCTCTCCGTTCAACTCCAGCTGCACGTAGGGACCGCCGACGAACCCGCTCGAACGGAAGAAGGAAAGAACCTGCACGTCGTTGCGGCGCACCATGGTCCGAACCTTCTTCGCGCCCGCCTTCCGGAAGCGCCGACGCGCCGCCTCGAGCAGGGAGGTCGCGAGTCCGCGCCTCGTGAAGCCCTCCTCGATGCCGACGGCGAACACCCAGCCGCAGAGGCCGGACCCGAACTCGACGTCGCGGATCTCGCCGAACAGGTAGCCGGCGAGTCCGCGCTCTCCTTCGACCCCGAAGCCGAACGTGCGGTGGCTGCCCGCGGGGTCGAGGTACTGGTCGAAGATCTTCGTCCAGTACCCTCGTTTCGACACCCCGGTGTGCAGGGCGTCGATGCGGACGACCTCTTGCAGGCCGCTCGGGCAGAGCGACCTCACGGCCGCCGTCGAGTTGGAGGGGTTCGAGCTCACGCCTTGCCGTGAGCCTTTGCGAGCACCTCGTTCGTGAG
>JAUXCH010000720.1 GCA_030618975.1 Planctomycetia bacterium | reverse complement strand
TAACAACTCCTTGGCTCACAGAACGACATGGCTACGATCCGACTTGATGTCGAGCGTCCCCTCGAGGCCCTCGAACCGCGCCAGGTCGGCGGAGGGCGGCGTCGCGCTTCGCGCGGGCTCGCCGCCGCAGGCGGGGAGCAGGAGCACGGCCAGCACGGTCGCCGCAAGAGCCGGGGAGCGGTACGTCATGGATCGACCTCCTCGCCCGGTCGTTCGACGACCGGGGCGACGACCAGACAACCCTGGGAACGCACCGTCCGCCCGCGATCGCGACTGTCAACACGAGACGAAGTCCGTGGCGCGGAGGAATCGCGAGCGCCGATGGAGCCTTGGCGCTCCATCGGGAGGGCGAATCGGGCGAGGTTTGGGAACCCCAATACCGAAAACTGGTACCGGGTGCCAGTTTTCGGTATTGGGGTGTCAGTCGCCGGGGTTTGGATGCGTGCGGCGGGAGGCCACGATCACGCGGCCCGCGGAGCCCACGGCCACCAGCTCCGGGCCCCGGCCGTCGGACAGCAGCTCGCCCGCAGCCACGTGGTGAAACGTCCCCGTGTCGCGCCACAGTGTCCGGGCCGTCCACGCCTCCTCGCCGTTCTGCGGCGGGTAGAGCAGCGTGACGGTCCTTCCGTAGCCCGCCGTGGCGGCCTCGATGCCGGGCACCGGGGGATCCAGGTCGGCCAGCACGGCCCCGCGGAGTTTCTTCGACTCCGCGTGGATCCGTACGAGCCCGTCGAGCTCGACGAGGTTCAGGCTGCCGTCGTCGCAGGCGACCAGGAACCGTTCGCCGTGCGCGGCGATCCGGGCGGGCCCCGCGGGGGGGACGGGCATCGACTCGTTCCCCCACGTTCCGTCCTCGACCCGGATCCGGTCCAGGGATCCCCCCGCGCACGCGACGACGACGCCACCCTCGAAGACCACGGCGTTCTTGCCGGGGCTCGTGAGGTCGACGGAGGCGAGCGTCTGCCACGTGTCGCCGTCTCGACCGAGCACGGTCGCCTGCAGGCTGAAGCCGACGCAGATCACCTCGGCGCCTTCGTGGGCCGGGTCGACGTCGCCGATCGAGACTCCATGGATGAGGGCGTCGTCCTCGAAGAGCGGCTCCAGCTGCCAGCCGGTGTCGCCCAAGTAGAGCAGGTGGGCGGCCCCCTTGCCGCCGGAGTCCTCGGCGCCCGTCAGCATGCCGCCGACGACCGCCTCGAGGCCGGGCCGCGCGGGATCGGCGTCGCCGATCGCGCACCCGATCATCTCGCCGCCCGCCTGCGCGACGGCCTCGCCGTGCCATCCGTCCGCGCCGTGGTGAACGACGAAGATCTCGCCACTGGCGGCGACGGCGAGGATCTCGTTACCGGGGGTCGTGGGATCGACGTCGCCGACGGCGCACCCGTTCAGCGGCTGCCCGGCCTCGAAGGCGATCGTGGCTCCCCAGGACGCCTCGGTGCTGCCCGCCTCCGGCGCGGCGTCCTCGTTCTTCGCCTCGTTGCCGCAGCCGGCGAACACCAACAGCAGGGTGACGAGGAGCAGGGTTTTCGCGTTCATGGCAACCTCCCGGGGCCGCCAGGGTACCCGGCGGCGGCTCACTGGTTGCGGTAGACCTCGTGGCAGGCGGTGCACCGGGCGCTCACCGCGTCGCACGCCTCGGTCGCCGCCTGTGTCCAGACCTCGTGCTCCGCGGTGCCGGTCGGCGGCTCGCGGAGCGTCGCGAGGAGCGCCTCCGACCTCTCGACGGACTCGCGCATCCAGGCCTGGAAGTCCTCGGGCTTGCGCTGCATCTCCGACAACGCCTTGGCGGTCTTGAAGATCCCGACCAGCTGATCCGTTTCGTTGGCCGCATTCAGGTCGGGGTGGTTCGGATCGACCGCCCAGCTGCGCCGGGACAGCGCCTGCAGGTGGTCGTGGATCCGGGAGATCCCGATCATCGCGTGGCGTAGCCCCTCGAACTCGTGGGCCGACGGGAAGTCCCACGAGTACGCCTGGGTGTCCGCGGGTGTGGGGAGCGGGGCGCGCGCGATCGTCTCGTAGAGGCCCGCGTACTTCTTCGAGGTGCCGCACCACTGGCGCATCTCGGCGGCGGCCCGCTCGCGCGAGACCCCGTCGAGCACGATGCGTCCGATCGCCGCTGCCGCCGGGCCCCGGTGCCTGCCGTGGAAGCAGTGGACGTAGAAGGGGCCCTCCAGCTCGCGGAAGGTCTTGGCGATGCGCAGCCGCTCCGGGACGTCGATCCCGCTGTAGTGGATGGGCACGTGCACGTACCGAAGTCCATACTTTGCGGCGGTCTTCTCTTCGGGGGTCTTGCCGTCGACGGAGAGGATGGTCTTGACCCCCATGTCGGCGATCTTCTTCAGCGCCTCCTCGCCGTGGGGCTCGCCGCCCGAGACGACGTTCTCGCTCAGCCGGAACACGTTGTGGAGGTCCTCGGAGTCGTCCGGCGCCACCTTCTCCAGCGGCGTCGTGCCCGCGATCTCGTAGGCCGTGACCCCGGGGGGGAGAGGAGCGGGAACCGCCCCAGGGACCGTCGCCGTCTCTCCCCCCTCGTCGCCCCCGCAGGCCCCGATCAAGAGGACCGCGAGCAAGAGGACCGGAAGCAGGGCGAGGGCGAGCGGGCGAAGCGTCGACGGCATGGAGCCTCCGTGTGTCGATTGCGACATAGTTGCAAAGACGCAAAGGCCGTTCCACCGCCAAGCACCCCCGAGAACCGGGCCCGGCGCGAGGACGACGCGGGGCGGGCGTATCGAGAAGGGAACGCTGCGTCGTCGCTGCACCTCGGATCAGCGGCCCGGCAGCCGGGCCAGGTACCAGGATCCGTCCACCCGGCAGAGGGTCAGCCGCATGCGGCCCCACGCCTCGGGGAGGGTCACGACGGCAGCCGCCTCGCCCTTCGACTCGACCGCGAAGTCCTCGGCCTGCTCGTTGAGGGAGACCTCGGCCTCCTCCCGGGCCTGTGGCTCGCGGCCCGCCCCCTGCTTGCGGAACTGGTCGAGGATCGACCGGCGAAACGCCGCGTCCGAGACCTTCCCGCGGATACTCGCC
>JAUXCH010000685.1 GCA_030618975.1 Planctomycetia bacterium | reverse complement strand
TCGGGGTGTTGGAGTCCACGATGCGCGCCCCCGCGGGCGGCATGCCGGGCGGCAGCAGCTCGTCGCCCGTGACGACCAGGCCGACGCGGGGCCGGCAGCGCATGCGAAGCACCGCCCGACCCACGGACGCCGCCAGGCCCACGTCCTGGGGACGCAGCCGGCGCCCGCTCGCCAGGATCCGGGTCCCGGCCTGCACGTCCTCGCCGACCTGGCCCACGTGTCGGCCGGGTACGACGGCCGCGCGCACCACGAGACGGCCCTCGCGCTCCTCGCCGTCCTCGGCCCGGAGCACGGCGTCCGCGCCGTCGGGCACCGGCGCGCCCGTCATGATGCGGACGGCCTCGCGCGCCTGGGCCGTCGACGGCCACGGCCGGCCGGGAAGCGAGAGGCCGACCACCGTGAGCTCCCGGGGATCGTCCTCCCGCGCCCCGAAGGTCTCCTCGCCCCGCACGGCCCAGCCGTCCATCGCGGCGCGCGGGAAGGCGGGCACCGCGAACTCGCTGACGACGTCCTCGGCGAGCACCCGGCCCGCGCAGCCCGCGAGACCGACGCGCTCCGTGCCGAGCCGAGCGGGGAGGGCGTCCACCCAGTCCTGGACGACCTCCACCGCCGCGCGCCGGCGGAAGCCGCGCCCGCGGACGTCCTCGGGGGCAGGCGTGCCCGGCGCGCGCCCGGCAGCCGGCCGAAGCCTCGATTCCGGTTCCTTCACGGCCTCTCGCCGTCACCGCGGGCCTCGACGTCCTCGCGGAAGTGTTCGAGCACGCTGAGGGCGGGACCGAGCGCCGCCTGTCCGAGCCCGCAAATCGAAGTCAGACGAAGCGTCTCCTCGAGGTCGCCGAGATCGTCGAGATCGCCCGGCCGGGCCCCGCCCTCCAACGCGCGGCGGAGGAGCACGACGGCCTTCTCGGTACCGATCCGGCAAGGTACGCACTTGCCGCAGGACTCGTTGCGGAAGAACCGCGTCACGTTCAGGCCCAGCTCGAGCATGTCCGTGCCCTCGGCGACGACCAGCACCGC
The DNA here is from genome assembly GCA_030618975.1 of Planctomycetia bacterium. GTDB lineage: Bacteria > Planctomycetota > PLA2 > PLA2 > JAEUHO01 > JAUXCH01. The sequence goes on along the minus strand of JAUXCH010000685.1, from coordinate 2,259 downwards.
GCCGGAGCCGAGCATGCTGCCCGCCTGCGCCATGGGTTCGAAGTCGAGCGGCGTGTCCACGAGCGACGCGGGCAGGAACGGGGCCGAGGCCCCCCCCGGCGAAAAGGCCTTCAGCGCGAGACCGCCGCGCACGCCGCCCCCGTGTTCCTCGACGAGCTCGCGGACCGTCGTGCCGAGCGGCACGCAGTAGACGCCCGGTTTCTCGACGTGGCCGCAGAGCGAGAGGAACTTCCACCCCGTGGCGTCCCGTACGCCGTGCGCCCGCCAGGCGTCGGCTCCCTCCGCGAGGATCAGCGGCACGAAGGAGTACGTCTCCACGTTGTTGACGAGCGTGGGGCGGCCGTGGACGCCCACCTGCCCGGGGAACGGCGGCTTGTTCCGCGGTTCGCCACGCTTGCCTTCGAGGGCCTCGATGAGCGCCGTCTCCTCGCCGAGGATGTAGCCGCCGGGGGAGACGAAGATCGACAGGTCGACGCCGAGGCGGTCCAGGAGGCCGCGCTCCCGAACCTCGTCGATCTCGCGCTGGAGGGCCTTTCCCTCGCGGCCGTACTCGTGACGCAGGTAGACGACGGCCTCGTCCGCCCCGACGACGAGGCAGCCGACGAGGAGTCCCTCCACCACGAGGTGGGGCAGCTCCTCGAGAATCACGCGGTCCTTGAACGTGCCCGGTTCGGACTCGTCCGCGTTGACGACGACCACCTTGCGCTCGCCGTCCTGGTCCCGGACGAGGCGCCACTTGAGGCCCGTCGGGAACCCGGCACCGCCCATGCCGCGGAGGCCCGCCGCCTGCAGGATCTCGGGGACGCCCCGGCGGGCGGCCTCGACGTCGCCGAGGAGCCCCACCAGCACGGCGTAGTGGTCGCCGGGCGCGCCGTGGGGGTCGGTCGGCCAGCGGCGCGGCGCCTCGGTGGGTTCGTCGGGCGGGAGGGCCTCGTCGCCGCGGGCCGCGGCCGCGACGCGCTCGGCGCTCCAGCCCTCGAGGGGCACGCCGTCGACGGCGGCGGCCGGCGCGTGCTCGCACCGGCCGAGGCACGAGACCTCGCGAACCTCGACGTCGGGGTCGTCGGCCAGGGCCTCGCGCACCGCCTGCGCGTACGCCGCGGCCCCGTCGAGGTGACAGGCCGCGTCGCGGCAGACGTGCACCACGGCCCTGGGCGGAGGCTGGAGGCGGTAGTGGGGATAGAAGCTGGCGACCTCCTGCAACCGGTGGAGGGGAATGCACTCCTCCCGGGAGAGCTCGCGGAGCGCCTCCTGGGACAGCCAGCCCTGCCGTGCCTGCAGCTCGTTCAGACGCTGGAGGAGGTTCATGGCGTGCCCTTTCCGATGCGGCCCGGCGAAGGATAGCGGTCGAGGAGCAAAGCAGCGAGGGCCAAGCCGCGGGGATCAGTCCCCGAACACGCCCGGGTGACGACGCACGTCGTCCGCCTCGGGATCGAACCGGATCGGCAGGGCCAGCTCCAGGTCGCGTGGAGGCTGGCACGAGGTGGCGTCGCAGGGCTGCAGCGAGAGGACCAGGGGGATCCTCCGCGGTCCTCGTGTCGCCTCGGCCGGCACCACGAGGTGTCCGCGGATCCAGAAGGTGCCCTCGAACCGGTCGCCGTCCGGGTACGAGACCTCCTCGAGGGGCGCGGGCGAGCCGTCCGAGACCCGCAGCGCGGTGGCCACGAGGTCGGGCGACGAGGGCCGAGCCCCGTTCACGTGCCACCCCCGCTCGAGAACCACCCGGAGGGCGACACGGACCCGATCTCCGGGCCGAGCCGCGCTGCGCTCCAGGAACGCATCGACGCGGACGAGGTCGGTCGCGAGCGAGACGTCCCCCGGCGCCCGCTCGGGGCCGGCGGCCTCGCGCTGGGAGAGCCGGAGGGCCAACGCGCGGTAGAGGGCGACCGTGCCGCGCGCTGCGCGCGACCAGCCCAGCAACGGACGCCACGCCGAGAGCGCCCGATCCGCGGCCTCGCGGTACCGGGTCTCCCCCCCCGTGCGTTCGGCAAGCCGCAGAAGGAGGCGGACGGCGACTCCGTTCTCGGAGGGAATGGGGCTGTCGAAGGTCTCCTTCTGGCGGGTGAGCAGCTGCTCGTGCCACGCCTCGGAGGTGGAGAAGAAGCCGCCGGCTGCCGGATCCTCGAACTCCTCGAGCAACCGGTCGCCCAGGGCGCGGGCGGCATCGGCCCAGCGGGCCTCGCCGGTCGCGTCGGCGAGGTCGAGGAGGCCTCCCGCGAGATGCACGTGGTCGTCGCAGAAGCCGACGATCTCCGCACC
>JAUXCH010000490.1 GCA_030618975.1 Planctomycetia bacterium | reverse complement strand
TCCTTCTCCGGATCGACGACGTCGCCCAGGAAGATCTCCAGCTCCTCGAAGACCTGCGCCGCCGCGCCCGGGGGCGGCTCCACGTCGACGCCGAACGCCAGCGTGGAGATCCGTGCCTGGTCTTTCAGCAGGTGGACGTGGCGCTCGAGGCTCTCGACCACGGCCTCGGGCGCGCGAATCGCGACGGGCAACTCCTTCCGGGGCGGTACCGCGTAGCGCGTCCTGAGGTCGCGGATGCGCCGCACCGTGCCTTGCAGCCGTTTGAACTCGGCCTCGAGAGACACGTCCTCCCGAGCTGCCGTGCCCACGGGCCAGCGGGCGTGGATCAGGAGCTCGCTCGGGGGCCACTCGGCGTCCACGCCGCGGCGCGGCGCGACCCGCCCCAGATGTTCCCAGAGGGCCTCGGTCACGAAGGGCACGAAGGGATGGAGCAGGCGGAGGATCTGGTCGAGCACGGCCGCGGTCACCTGACGGGCCACGCATGCCGTCTCCTCGTCCCGCATGCGGGGCTTCACGAGCTCCAGGTACCAGTCGCAGTACTCGTTCCAGAAGAAATCGCGCGCGGCGGACAGGGCCGCCGAAGGCACGTAGCCTTCGAGGTTCCTCGTGACCTCGCGGGTCGCACGGTTCAGACGCGAGAGGATCCAGCGGTCTTCGGGGGCCAGGTCCGCATCGAGGAGGGGGCGGAACGGGAGGTGCTCGCCGAGGTTCATGAACGTGAACCGCGCGGCGTTCCAGAGCTTGTTGCAGAAGTTGCGGCCCACTTCGAAGCGATCGCTGGTCACCGTGGCGGCCGGGACGTCGGCCATGGTGCCCAGGACGTCGAACTCCTCTTTGCAGTGCGTGCAGAGGTAGGTGAAGATCGTGCGGCCGTGGCGCGCGGCCGCGAGCTCGACGAGCTGGTCGCACGACGGACACGTCGCCTGGATCGGAAGGCGCACGTCCTGAGTGCCGGTCTCGAGGTCGCAGACCAGATAGCGCATCGCGTCGGCGCCGTAGCGCTTGATGATGTCGACGGGATCGATGCCGTTGCCCCGGCTCTTCGACATCGTGACGCCGTTGCCGTCGAGGATCTTGGCGTGCACGAAGCAGTCGGTGAACGGCACGTCGCCGTGGTTGTAGAGCCCGAACACGAACATGCGCGCCACCCACAGCGTGATGATGTCGCGCGCGGTGACCAGGCAGGATCCCGGGTAGTAGTAGAGGAAGGCGTCCGGATGCCCGTCCGTCGCCCCCAAGGATCGCTGGCCGTCGAGGACAGGCGCGTGTGCCGGATCGGGCCACCCCAGCGTGCTGAAGGGCCAGCAGGCGGAGCTGAACCACGTGTCGAGCACGTCCGGGTCCTGCGTGAAGCCCGCGGCCTCGAGCGCACCCGCGTGCGCGCTCGCAGCCTCCGGGTTGCGGAGGCAGATCTGGATCTCGAACGGGCCGTGCTCGCCCGCGAGCGACGAAGCGGCTGTGTCCGGCGCGTGCTGCTGGCCCCGGTCGTCGGACACCCATGCGCAAGACGTGTCGTCGACGCCCCGGGGCAGGTCTGCGAGCGCCGCCGTGAGCGCCGCGCCGTCCTCGACCGTGCGGGTCCACACGGGAATCCGATGTCCCCACCAGAGCTGCCGGCTGATGCACCAGTCGCGCTTCTCGGACAGCCAGTTCACGTACTGCGAGGTGTAGCGGGCCGGGTGGAAGACCAGGCGCCGCCCGGTCGGGGAAGCCCCGGCTTCGCCGACGGCGTCGATCGCCACCTGCGCGAGTCCCGTGGCGACGAACTCGTGCGGCGTGCCGCGGCCGCAGCGGACGCCGCCCTCGACGTCGTCCATGCGCACGAACCACTGCTTGGAGAGGTAGGGCTCGACCGGACTCTTCGAGCGATCCGAGTGCCCGATCTCGACCTCCCGATCCTCCACGGCTCCGAGCAGACCTCGGGTCTTCAGGTCCTCCACGACGCGCTCGCGCGCCTCGAAGCGGCCCATCCCGTCGTAGTCCCCCGCCTGGCTGTTCAGCGTGCCGTCGGGCTCGAGGATGTTGATGATGCCGATCCGATCGTGGTGCCGCCTCCAGACGTCGTAGTCGTTGGCGTCGTGCGCGGGCGTGACCTTCACGCAACCGCTCCCCAGCTCGGGTTTCGCCCACTCGTCCAGGATCAGGGGAATCGGACGATCCATCAGCGGCAGGAGCACCTGCCGGCCATCCCGCGCCATCTCCACGAGTTGGAGCAGGAGCGGCAGGAGATCCAGCCGGCGGCTCTCGAGCCGCGCCAGCTCGGTCTCGACCGCGGGCCGTTCCTTGTCCGACGCTCCGTCCACGGCCTCGCGCGCTTCCTGGATCGCGGTTTCGAGGGCGCCTTCGGGGGCGGGATGGCACGCCACCGCCACGTCCCCGAGCATCGTCTCGGGACGCGTCGTCGCCACGACCACGAACGCCGGCTCGCCGGGTCGGGGATCCACCACGGGGTAGTGGAGGTGCCAGAAGTGGCCCTGGACGGTCTCGTGATAGACCTCGTCGTCGGACACGGCGGTCTGGAGGTGACAGTCCCAGTTCACCAGTCGATCGCCGCGGTAGATGAGCCGGTCCTTGAAGAGGCGGAAGAAGCTCTCGAACACGGCCGCGCTGCACACGCCGTCCATCGTGAAGCGCTGGCGTGTCCAGTCGGCGGAGCAGCCCATGGCCTGCTGCTGGCGGACGATGCGCTGCTGGTACTCGTCCTTCCAGGCCCAGATGCGCTCGACGAGTGCCTCCCGGCCGATGTCGTGGCGGGTCTGGCCCTCGATCTCGAAGAGGCGCTTCTCCACGACGGCCTGCGTCGCGATGCCCGCGTGGTCGGTCCCCGGCTGCCACAGCGTGTTCTTCCCCTGCATCCGCTGCCAGCGGATCAGGAGGTCCTGCATGACGTTGTCCATGGCGTGACCCATGTGGAGCGCGCCCGTCACGTTCGGCAGGGGCATCATGATGACGTAGCGTTCGTCCTCCCCTCGCTCGTCGGGGATCGCGGCGAACGCGTCGGCGTCGAGCCAGCGGCGTCGGATGCGCTCCTGGATGTCGGCAGGCTCGTACGTCTTGGGTAGCTCGGAGCTCATGGCGGCCTTCCGGGGAGGGAACGGCGCAAGGTAGCCCTCCGCCTTGCCCCCGTCAAAGGCGCATCGGGTCTGGGCCGCCGCGAAGGATCCCCGGCCGGCCCGAGGGTTCGTTTCCCAGCGCGGTGTCGGAGACGACGGTCTTCACGAGGAGGCGGGCCACCGCCTCCCTCGGGGGGGGGGAACGGGCGTTGTCCCTTGCGGGGTGCCTGGCACCCCGTGCAGCGGGGTGGAGCCCGGATCGGAAACCGCCTACACGGCGAGTGGCCCCCCCGAATCAGGCCCTGAGGATCTCGACGCCGGGAACTGTGCTCAGGCTGCAATCCGCCGTGACGAACGTGCACCCGTAGACGAGGGCGGTCGCGACGAGGAAGCGATCCGCCGGATCACGGACGGGGACCGCCACGCGTCGACTCGCGACAGCGACCTCGAAGGTGAGCGGCGCCTCCCGGAAGGGCCCGGCCTTCCAGGCGCTCTCGACCCACTGCGGGCCGTCGCCCCGAACGGCCAGACGCCCTCGTTCGATGAGCATCAGAGCTTCCCAAGCGGAGATGGGCGAGAGCCAGAGTTCGGCCTCGTCGCCGGTCAGGTGCTTCCTCACTCGTGCCGCGATCCGGCTCGGGCTGAGCAGGCTCCAGATCCACACATGGGTGTCGAGCAGGAGGTTCATTCCCCGACGGCCTCCCACTCCTCCGGTGCGACGACCGGCTCGACCAGATTCCCGATCGCCCGCGCCGTTCCCTCGAGGCAGCCCAGCCACTCACCCTCGGAGCTCGGGGAGATGGGGAGAACCCGTGCCAGGGGGCACCCTCGGCGCGTGATCACCAGGGTCTCGCCGGTTCGCGCCACGCGATCGAGGATTTCGAGGCACCGCGCCTTGAACTCGGAGATCTTGACCGTCTGCATGGCCCGAGTAGACCATGATCGATGACCATGGTCAATACGACCCCCCACGGATTCTGGGCGACCTGCGAGCTTGGGGGACGCCTTGCTCTTGCGAGTCCCCTGGGTCGTTCGTTTGCGGGAGGCTGCCCGAGGCCCCTGCCACCGACCGGCTGTCCAGGGCCTTGCGCGTCGTCTCGAAGCGCCGGCGCCGCATCTCCTCGTCGACGACCAGGCAGTCCCAGAGCGAGAACCCCCGAAGCCGATGGAGATCGATCGCCTCCAGGAGCGTCCCGACCTCGATCCGCACGATCTCCATCGAGCAGAGGACCTGCGTGGAGAGAACCCCTGCCCGATCCCGGAAGGCCTTCCGGATCAGGTCGCGGGCCCGCCTCAGCGTATCGTCGTCGATGGCAATGTGAGGTTCGCGGGACACGGGACACGTGCGCACGGAAGCCGCGTCCGCGATCCCGGGGGTCGGCCCCTCCGCGCGTGCGGCCCGGGCCGCCAGCGCGAAAGCCCGAGGCGAGGCCGCTACCCCGCCCCGGGTTCGTGGGACGCGTCGTCGACCGGGCCCTGGCGGAGCGCCACGAGGGGCGGCAGGGCGTCCAGCACGAACTCCAG
>JAUXCH010000684.1 GCA_030618975.1 Planctomycetia bacterium | reverse complement strand
GTCCGTGAGGAGGACGGGGAAGAGCCACCCGAAGTTCATGTTCTCGCGCACCTTCGGATCCAGCTCGAACAGGCGGCTGAAGTCGCGCTCGATCTTCACGTACTTCTTCTCTTCGCCGTTGACGACGACGCGCACCTCCCGGCCGAGGTCGACGATCTCGTCGCTCAGGAACATCATCACCTGTTCGATGCCACGCGCGTCGATCCGGATGGTGTTCGGGTCGGACTCGGTGTCGACGACCTGGACGTCGAGCACGCGTTCCGGCGCCGCGTAGTCGGGCCCGGTGATGGTCACCCAGTTGGCGTACGCGTGGTCCGGGCGCAGCATGGTCCAGTGGAAGCTCTTCGGGATCACACGGCGCCGCTCGTTCATCCAGGCCACGACCTCCTTGTCGGAGCCGATCGTGACGTCGGGGTGCCCGGCGTCCTCGAGTTGCTTGCCGAGGTCCTTGTCGTCCACGACGAACACCGGGACCGTGGCGTAGTTGGGGACCACCTCGGGCTCGAAGCTCATGTCCTTTCCGGGGCGGAGCACCAGTCCCGCGAACACGTGGGGGAACGCGGCTGCCAGCGCGGCGGCCGGCGCGGCACCGTCGACGACGATGCGGTCGAAGTCGACGTGGTAGCGGCGCCAGAAGTTGGTGAGGACGGCGGTCAGGAAGCGGTGGCGGATGGCGCCGTCCTCGACGAACTTCGCGCGGGCCGCGACGGGGGCGATGACCAGCCAGTCGTCGTAGAGCGCCTCGAACTCTTCCTTGGGGTAGCGGCGCTTCAGCACGGCTCCGCCGGGGTACTTCGCGGCACGCTGGCGTGCGTCCTTGCCGTCGATCTCCTCGTGGATCGAGAGGAGCACGGGGTACGGATCGGGTCGCGGGATCTTGTCGAACGCCCGGTCCTGCGGGTAGCTCCCGGGCAGCGTGTAGGTGAAGCGGTTCCGCTCGGACTTCAGGTTGAGGTAGAGGCCGTCGGTCTTCTCGAAGTCCGTGATCTCGGCGTCGCGCTGCCACGTCTTGTCGGAGAAGCGCGGGAGGAAGTGGCGGCCCTGGTAGACGATCGCGCGGAGGAGCGGGATGTCGGCGAGGGCGTTGGCGCCCGGATCGGCCTCGAGCGCCTCGAGGGCGGCGACGAAGACCTTGCGGGGCCGCAAGAGGAACTCGACCTCGGGGTCGAAGTACGCCCGGGCTGACTCGGCGAGGTTTCTCTGCGTCTTCGCGTCCAGGTCCGCGAACTCCGGCGCGGCCAGGGCGGGCAGGACCAGCAGCGCGAGACAGAGGGCGGCGAGGAGGGCCCTCACCGGCTCGTGAGCTCCGCGTCGGTCAGCCGGTCGACGTCGCTCAGGTCGTCGGTCAGGACGTGGCTCTTTGCCTCGTCGGGATCGAAGCGGACGGTCAGACGCTCCAGGGAGAAAGCGGGTGTGAGAAGCGACAAGGGTACGTCGGGGCGCAGCCTGGGCGGTCCGGCGCCCGGCGCGCTCGCCCAGAGGACGAGGCTTCCGGGGAAGAGCGGGTTGGGAACGAGCCAGACGTCGCCGAGGCCGTCGGCGGCCTCCATCGTCGTGGCGAGAGCGCGGAGCAGCCGTCCGCGGAGCCCGACGTGGGAGTGGAGATTCACCCCGATCCACCCGCCCTCGGCCAGGTGCTTCGCGGCGCGCTCGAAGAACTCGACCGACGCGACCTGGAAGGGCACGTACGTGGTGCGGGTGTAGGCGTCGACGAGGATCAGATCGAAGCGGCGGGTGTCGGGCAGGGCGTTCACCACGGTCCGCGCGTCCTCGCCCGTCACGAGCTCGAGCTCGTCGCCCTCCAGCGCCCCGAGGTCGAGCCACTTGCGCGAGGCCTCGACGACGCCGGGGTCGATCTCCACCCCGAGGATCTCGAGCTTCACGCCCTCCGGCTTCACGAGGCGCAGCACGCGGTGCACCGAGCCCCCCGCGTAGCCCACCACGAGGACGCTGAGCGTCGCAGGCGCGCGAGGCCGCCTGAACCAGGCGCCGAGCGCCAGGTGCTCGTAGTAGCGGCCGCCGGTCAACAAGCGCTCGGTGTGCTCGCCCAGCCACACGCTCTGGTAGGTCTCGCCGTCCTCGTCGTGTCGGAGGAAGCGGACGGGTACGGAGACCTGCTGGCCGAGCATCGGGTAGTCAGCGGGCTCGAGGGCCGGCGCCTCCTCCTCGACGACGCGGACGCTCTGGTACCCGCTTTCGAGCTCGGCCAGCTGACCCTCGTGGACGCGCAGGGGCACCTCTGCGGCCGCTGCGTACCCCGCGAGCCCCAGGGCCCCCACCAACACCACCGCGGCCACTGCGGCCGTACGCTTCGCCTCACGCGCGCCGAGGACGAGGCCGGCGAGGCCGAGCGCCGCGGGCGCCGCGGCGCAGAGGAGGATCGTCGCGCGGCTCCCGACCGCCTGGAAGAGCCAGAGCGGGCCCAGGTAGCAGCCGACGAGGCTTCCGAGCGTGCCTGTGGCGAAGATTCGTCCCGCGGTGCTGCCCGCGGCTCCCTCGCGGTGATCGAGGCGCACGAGGAACGGGCTCGTCATGCCGAGGACGAGCGTGGGCGGCCCGAAGAGCAGGACCGTCGCGACGAGGCTGCCCGTGAAGGCCAGGGGCAGCAGGCGGGCGTTCCCCACCGCGCGCGGAACCAGCCACTCGCAGAGCGGGCCGCCGAGCCAACTGATCGCGACGACGTAGACCGAGGCCATCACGTACGCCACGTAGAGCCTCAGCCCGGTCTCGCTTCGGTCCGCGATGCGTCCCCCGAGCCAGTAGCCGAGCGCCAGGGCGAGGAGGATGACGCCGATGACGTTGGCCCACACGTAGTTCGACTGCCCGAACGACGGGGCCATGAACCGAACCGCCGCGAACTCGAGGAGCGTGACCGCCAGCCCCGATACGCCGGCCACGGCCAGGTGCGCGGTGCGGGCGTCTCGGATCCTCTCCGTCACGGACGGCCTCCGGGGCTGTTCTACTTCAGCTCCTCCAGCTTGGCGGAGGCGCGTGCGAGATACGACGTCTCGCCCAGGTCCACGATCTTTCCGTAGTAGAGCCGGGCCTTGACCATGTTCTCCGCCTGCTCGGCGGCCTCGGCCTTCGCCCACAGCTCGGCGGCCTTCTGCTCGTCCTCGGCGCTTCCCTTCGACCCCTCGCTCGCCGGCTCGGGGGTGTCCTCCGGCGGCTTCTCCTCGGCCTGCGGCTCGGGAACCTTGATGTCCGTGAGGAGGACGGGGAAGAGCCACCCGAAGTTCATGTTCTCGCGCACCTTCGGATCCAGCTCGAACAGGCGGCTGAAGTCGCGCTCGATCTTCACGTACTTCT
>JAUXCH010000029.1 GCA_030618975.1 Planctomycetia bacterium | reverse complement strand
CCGCATATCTCACCAGACTGACGCGCCCTCGCTTGATCTTTGAATCCACAGGGGATTTTTGAACAGTTACGTCAAATAATGGACTATGCTCAGTAGTACAAAAACAAAAGAAGGCCTACCAGTCGCTTGGTGTTGCCTACGCGAAAATTGGGGGAAAAGGCAGGTAGCAGTCTGCTGCATTCCAGCAATGCCGCCGAGGTCCAAATGGTCCTCGGCCTCGACGAGGTAGTAGCAAAATGCATCCGTAATTAAAGGGTGGCTATTCTTCCTGCACGCAAAACCAGGTTTCCGCGCCACCGGATAACAGGCTGGCATGATAGCCACGCTGGGTCAGAATGCGGCTGGCATTATAGGCACGCGCACCGACGGCGCAGCATATCTGTATTGGGCGATCCTGAGGCAATTCAGCCAAACGATTTCTCAGCTGATTAAGCGGTATCCTGATATCGGCCGGGATCGGCCCGCACTCCACTTCGTCCGGATCACGTACATCCAGTACTACTGCACCATCCTTCCCCATCTCTTCCCAGGGTGTTATGTGCAAATCACCGCGCATAACATTTGCGGCGATCATGCCGTTCCCGAAGACGGCGAACACGTGCTTGCCGTCGCAGACGGGCGTGGCGGAGGTGAATCCGTTGTGCGCGTGGGCCTTGGCCTCCCCCTGCGCCGCCCCGTCCTCCCCGCTCGAGGTCTCCGCGACGGGATTCGCCTCCTGCCACAGGATCTTCCCCGTCTTCTTCTCCACCGCGATCAGCGTGTCCGGCTCGGCGCACACGAAGATGCGGTCCTCGATGACGACGGGAGAGGCGTTGGACCAGGAGGGGAGGGGCGCGGCCCACACGACGTTCACTTCCGGGGCGAACGTCACCGGCGGCTCCGCATCGGGGTACCGACCCGTGCCGTCGGATCGCCAGCCCGTCTCCCCGGCCTGCGCGACGCCGAGAGCCGCCGCCAAGATGAACACTCCGACCGCGATTCGCATAGTCAGCCTCCGGGACGGGACCGCGGGATGGGACGCGGACAGTCTACGCAACTCGGCTCTCGCAGGGTCGCATCTATACTGTGGTTTCGATTCACGCGAGAGGATCAGGCGAGTGGGCTCGTACACATGCGGCGCGATTCCGGGAGCTCTGTGACCCGCCCCGGGTCCGCCCTTCCGGGTGCACTCCTGGCCGTCGTCGGCGTGATCGTGCTCGCGCTCTGGCTGTCGGCCGACTCCACATCGCACTTCGTGCGCCGTGAACCGGGCCTGGACGAGCGTCCCGACCCCGCCGCGCTCGCCGACCTGCCGCGTCCCGTCGGCACGCTCACCCCCGGAGACGGCGTCCCCGGGACGGCCGTGGGCTCCTGGCCGGGATTCCGCGGACCGGGCGGCGACGGCATCTGCCCGGATCCGGGCCCTCTCGGCCTGGCGTGGCCGGAGGGGGGGCCGCGCCCACGGTGGGCGATCGACGCCGGCGAGGGCTACGCCGGTGCCGCGATCCACGACGGGCGCGTCTACCTGCTGGACTACGACCGGGAGGCGGGCGCGGACACGATGCGCTGCCTGTCGTTCGACGACGGGCGCGAGATCTGGAACTTCGCCTACCCGGTCAAGGTCAAGCGCAACCACGGCATGAGCCGGACCGTGCCCGCGGTGACGGGCCGCTGTGTCGTCGGGTTCGGCCCCAAGTGCCACGTCACCTGTCTCGACGCCGCGACCGGCCGAGAGAAGTGGATGATCGACCTCGTGCGGGACCACGGCGCGAAGGTCCCCCCGTGGTACGCGGGGCAGTGCCCGCTCATCGATCAGGGGCGCGTGATCCTCGCGCCGGGCGGCCCCGAAGCCCTGCTGCTCGCCGTCGAGCTCGAGACGGGCGAGATCGCGTGGACGACCCCGAACGCGCTCGGGTGGTCCATGACGCACGCGTCGATCGTCCGGGCCGACCTGGGCGGCGTCCCGACCTACGTGTACTGCGGGAGCGGCGGCGTGGCCGGCGTCTCCGCCGAGACGGGCGACCTCCTCTGGCATACGGACGCCTGGAGGATCCCGATCGCCGCCGTCCCGACGCCCGTGCCGGTCGGCGACGACCGGGTGTTCTTCAGCGGGGGCTACAACGCCGGCAGCCTGATGCTGCGCGTCGAGCGCACCGACACCAGGACCTTCGAGCCGCGCGTCGTGTACCGGCTCGGACCCGAGACGTTCGGCGCCACGCAGCAGACGCCCATCGTCTACAAGGGGCACGTCTACGGTGTCCGCCCCGACGGGCAACTCACCTGCCTACGGCTCGACGGCAGCGTCGCGTGGACGAGCGGCCCCCGGTTCACGTTCGGGCTGTGTCCGTTCCTCATCGCCGACGATCTCCTCTACGCCCTCGACGAGGACGGAACCCTGTCCCTGATCCGGGCCGTGCCCCAGCGCTTCGAGCGCCTGGCCCACGCCAAGGTGCTGGAGGGGCGCGAGCCGTGGGGGCCCCTGGCCCTGGCCGCCGGGCGCCTGATCGCCCGGGACCTCACGCGCCTCGTCTGTCTGGAGGTCGGGGCGCCGTGAACGACGAAGTCCGGACCCCGGCACCGCCCGACCGCCACCTCCTCGGACGGTGGACGCCGTGGATCGGCGTGCTCGTGTTCGCGGCTCTCTGTGGGGCGATCTTCACCGCGTCGAGCGCGACCCGACGCGACCGGGAGCCGGCCGATCTCGACCAGGCGTTCGTCTACGACGTGGCGCGCTTTCGGGTCATCCCGCCCGAGATGATCGGCTACCGGGAGACCCTGCACGTCGAGACGGGGCTCGAGCACGCAACCGCCGTCGCCGTCGGGCCCGCCGACGAGATCGTGGCCGGGGGCGATCGACGCGTGGTGGTCTTCTCGTCCGAAGGCACGAGGCGCCACGCGGTGCCCCTCCCGGACCTGCCGCTGTGTCTCGCGCTGTCCGCCACGGGCGATCTGTTCGTCGGCCTGCGGAGCGTCGTCCTCAAGGGTCCGCTCGCGGGTCCGCTCGAGCGCTGGCTCACCATCCCCGGCGAGAAGGCGCGCCTCACCTCGATGGCCGTGGATCGCGAGAGCCTGTTCGTGGCCGACGCAGGCGCGCGTGTGATCTGGCACTTCGCCTTGGACGGCCGTCGCCTCGGCCGCATCGGCGATCGCGACCCGGAGCGCAACGTGCCGGGCTTCGTGGTGCCGAGCCCGTACTTCGACGTGCTCCTCGCGAGCGACGGCCTCCTGCGCATCGTCGACCCGGGCCGCCACCAGATCACGGCCTTCACCCGCGACGGGGATCTGGAGCTGTCGTGGGGCCAGGCCTCGTATGCCCTGGAGGGCTTCGTCGGCTGCTGCAACCCGTCGCACCTGGCCTTGCTCCCGGACGGGCGCTTCGTGACCAGCGAGAAGGGCATCGCCCGCGTGAAGGTGTACGACGCCAACGGACGCTTCGTGACCGCCGTCGTCGGCCCCGACGGGCTCGACACCGAGGCCGGCCCCTGCGACGTGGCCGTGGACAGCACGGGCCGCATCCTCGTGCTCGACCCGGGCCGCGGCCTGATCCGTATCTTCGAACCCAAGCCGAGGAGAGACCGTGACGACTGACTCCCGCCGCCGCGTCTTGCGATCGACGGCCCGCCTCGCGCTTGCGGCGGCGCTCGGGGCGCTCGCCGCGAAACTGCTCCTCCGGCACCCGTCGAAGAGTCCAGGCTACTGCGACCGCGCCGGGCGCTGCGGCGGATGCACGATCCAGGCGGGGTGCGACGTGTACCGGGCCCTCCACGTGAGGACCACGCGATGACGGCCCTCACGCGGCGGGATCTCCTGCGTGGCGTCGCTCTGGTCGGCGTCGGCTCGGCGGCCGGCGCGGCCGCGGTGCACGCCCATGGGGACGACACGGTCTGGCAGATCGACCCGGAGCTCTGCGGCCAGTGCGGACGGTGCGCCACCCACTGCGTGCACCCGGAGTCCGCGGTCAAGGCCGTGCACGTCCACGCGCTCTGCGGACACTGCGACCTCTGCACGGCATTCTTCGAGCCCGACTCCAAGCTCGATACGGGGGCGGAGAACCAACTCTGTCCGACCGGTGCGATCCGGCGCCGCTTCATCGAGGATCCCTACTTCTCCTACGAGATCGACGAGCAACTCTGCATCGGATGCGCCAAGTGCGTGAAGGGTTGCGCGATGTTCGGGAACGGCTCGATGTTCCTGCAGATCCGCCACGATCGCTGCAACAACTGCAACGCCTGCTCGATCGCGGACGCGTGCCCCGCCCACGCCATCCGTCGGGTGCCGGCATCCACTCCGTACCTCCTGAAGTCCGCGCACTAGAAGGCCCCCGTACTTGAGACGCTCCCTGCTGCCTGCCGTCTGCCTGAGCTGGCTCCTGGCGGGGGTGGCGTGGGGTGACGAGCGCGTCCCTCCGCCGGAGTTCGAGTCGGGCTACCGGATGCCCGAGACGACGGTGCCGTCGCCGCGCGCGTTCGCGCTCGAGATGCTCGACATCGGCGCCCTCTTCCTCGCCCTGACGCTGGCGACCTGGCTCGTACTGAAGAAGCGCTCGCGCACGGGCGTGGCGTGGCTCGGCGTGGCCAGCCTCGCCTACTTCGGCTTCTATCGCGAGGGCTGCGTGTGCCCGGTGGGAGCGACGCAGAACGTGGTGTTGGCCCTCTTCGACTCCTCGTACGCCGTGCCGATCGGGGTCGTGGCGTTCTTCGTCCTGCCGCTGGCCTTCGCGCTGTTCGCCGGGCGGAGTTTCTGCTCCGGCGTCTGTCCCCTCGGTGCGATCCAGGACGTGGTGCTGCTTCGCCCGGTGGCCCTCCCGGACTGGCTGGAGCGGGCACTCAGGGTCCTGGCCTACGTGTACCTGGGACTCGCCGTGTACTTCGCGGCTCTCGGCGCGGCGTTCGTGATCTGCCGCTACGACCCGTTCGTGGGCTTCTTCCGGCTGACGGGCGGCTACGACATGCTCGTGCTCGGAGGCTGCCTGCTCGCCATCGGCGCGTTCGTGGGCCGGCCCTACTGCCGCTTTCTCTGCCCGTACGGCGTGCTGCTCGATCTGACCGGCCGCCTCTCTCGGTGGCGTGTGACCGTCACGCCCGCCTCGTGCGTGCAGTGTCGCCTGTGCGAGGAGTCCTGCCCCTACGGCGCCATCAACGTGCCGAGTCCTCTGCGACCGGCGCCCGAGCGGGCGCGCGCCGGCCGCCGACTGGTCGTCCTCTTCCTCCTCCTCCCCGTCATCGTGGGGCTCTTCGCCTTCCTCTTCCACCTCGCGGGACGTCCGCTCTCCCGTGTGCACCCGACGGTGGACCTCGCCATCTGCGCGACGGCCGAGCGGGGGCTGTCCGACAAGGAGGCGTCCGACGAGGTTCAGGCGTGGCGTCGCACCGGCGAGACCCTGCCCGACCTCGTCGCACGGGGCGAGGTGCTTCAAGCCTCGTTCCTCCGCGGCGGGTGGTGGCTCGGAGGTTGGGTCGGCCTGGTCGTGGCCCTGCTGCTGATCGGGCTCGCGACGCTACCGGTGCGCACCGACTACGAGGCCGATCGCGGCAGGTGCCTGTCGTGCGCGCGCTGCTTCGAGTACTGCCCGACCGAGCACGAACGCCGGAAGGCGCTGCGAGAGGAGGCGCCGTGAGCACCTCCCGTCGCACCTGGCTTCGCGCGGCCGCGGTCGCGGCTGCGTTCTCGTTCATCGTGCTCGCCGTCATGCTCGCCCTCCACGCCCGTCCGCGCGGGGAGAACCCCTTCGACGACGCGGAGTGGCGGGCGCTGAAGGCCGAGCTCGCGGTCCACCCGGACGACCCCGCGGCGGCGGACCGGCTGCGCACGCTCGATCTCGAGTTGCGCCGCGCCTTCTTCGAGCGCCAAAGTCGCCTGCGCGTGGGCGGTGTGCTCCTCCTCGTCGGCCTCGTCGTGGCCCTGGTGGCGTTGAAGCGCGCCCAGCGAAGGACCTTGCCCGAGCCCGGTGCGCCGGCCGCCCCCGTGTCGGAGACCGAGTGGGCTCGGCAGCGGGCGCAGAGCCGTCTCGCCGTGGCCGTCACGGGGTTCCTGATCGCTGGGGGTGCCCTGTACCTCTACCTGGCCATCCCGGCGGGGCTCGCCCTGCCCACGGACGGCCTCGGATCCGACCCGACCGAACGCGAACGCGAACACTCCCTGCCCACCGCCGAGGAGCGGGCGCGTCAGTGGCCGTCCTTCCGCGGCCACGACGGCTCCGGCGTGTCGCCCGCGGACGACGCGCCGCTCGTCTGGGACGGCACGAGCGGCGAGAACATCGCCTGGAAGACGCCGATTCCGCTGCCCGGCGCCAGCTCGCCGATCGTCTGGGGCGACCGCGTCTTCCTGACCGGGGCCACCGCAGAGCGCGAGGAGGTGTACTGCCTCGACGCGCACACCGGTGCCATGCTCTGGAAGAAGGCGTTGGTCGTGGTGGGACCCAGGGGCGAGAAGGTCAATCCCATGGAGGACACCGGCCACGCGGCACCGACGGCGGCCACCGACGGCCGGTACGTGTTCGCCCTGTTCGCGAGCGGCCGCGTGGCCGCGTTCGACATGGACGGCCAGCAGGTGTGGCTTCGGTCCTGCGGCCCTCTCGAGAACACCTACGGTCACTCCTCCTCGCTGACCCTCTTCGAGAATCACGTCCTGCTGCAGCTGGACCACGGCTTCGTCGGCGACAAGCTGGCGCGCCTCGTCGCCCTGCACGCGACGACGGGCAAGACGGTCTGGGAGACGTCACGGCCCGTGGACGCGTCCTGGGCCTCGCCGATCGTCTGCCATCCGCCGTCGGGTCCGCAGGTGGTGCTTTCGGCCACGCCGTTCCTGGCGGCCTACGACCCCGCGACCGGATCCGAGATCTGGAGAGCCGACGTCCTCCACGGAGAGGTCGCACCCACGCCGATCTGTTTCGACGGCGTGATCTACGTGGTCCACGAGGACGTCGGCCTCTACGCCGTTCGAACGGACGGAAAGGGAGACGTCACCAAGACGCACGTCTCGTGGAACGTCTCGGACGATGCGCCCGACGTCGCCAGCCCGCTCTGTGACGGCGAGCGCGTGTACCTGCTCACGTCCCGCGGGACGCTCACGTGCGTCCGCGCCTCCTCGGGCGAGGTGCTCTGGGGGCACGAACTCGAGGCGGACTACTATGCGTCGCCCGCCCTTGCCGGAGACGTTCTCTACCTGACGAGCATGGCGGGAGTGACCACGACCGTCGGCGTCGGAGACACGTTCACGCAGCGCGGCAGCAACCCCCTCGGCGAGGGCGTCTTCGCGAGCGTGGCGTTCGCCCACGGCCGCATCTACCTGCGAGGGAAGGACCACCTCTTCGCGATCGGAGAAGTGAGATAGAGCCGACGTCCACCGACCTCCGCATCGTCGAACGCGTCGTCGAGCAGACGGGACGCACGCGAAACGCCGTCATCCCGATCCTGCAGGCCCTGCAGGCCGAGTTGCGCTATCTCCCCGAGGACGCGCTCCGGCGCGTCTGCGAGATCACCGAGATCACGCCTGCGGACATCACGGGCGTCGCGACGTTCTACGACCAGTTCCGCTTCGAGCCCATGGGGCGAAACGTCCTGCGTGTCTGCCACGGGACGGCGTGCCACGTCAAGGGCTCCGCGGCCCTCCAGAACGCGATCGACGATCACCTGGGCATCCCCGCAGGGCGCGACACCGACCCGGAGGGGCGCTACACGGTGCAGAAGGTCGCGTGCTTCGGATGCTGCACGCTCGCCCCCGTCGTCCAGTCCGAGCACGCGACGTTCGGCAACCTCACGCCCGCGAGCGTCGGCGGGTTGCTCGACGACGTCGAGCGCGCGGCGGCCGGCGGGGCAGCGAAGGCGTTCGACGGGCTGGCCGCGAGAGGGACCGTCCAGGGCGAGATCCGCGTCGGGCTCGGTTCCTGCTGCATCGTGAAGGGTACGCAGGACCTCCTCGACGGCCTGCGCGGGGAGGTGGCGCGCCTGGACCTCGACGTCGCCGTTCGGCGCGTGGGGTGCGTGGTGGCCTGCTACCGGACGCCGGTCGTCGAGGTGATCGTGCCCGGGCATGCGGCCCGGATGTACGACGCGGTCGCCGCCGGCGATGCCGCCGACATCGTGCGGGACAGCTTCCGCCCGCGCGGCGTCCTGCGGCGCGCCCGCGCGGCGGCCTCGCGCCTGCTCGCCCCCTTGGTGGAGGGCGGATCCGCATCGTCGGTACGGGCGCTGCGTACGGACGTGCGCGATCCGCACGTCACCGCGTTCCTCGCGGGACAGGTGCACATCGCGACGGAGAACTGGGGTGAGCTGGATCCGCTCGATTTCGACCAGACCGTTCGGCTGGGCGGCTTCCAGGCACTGGGCCGGGTGCTCGCCGAAGGCGAGCCGGGCTCGGTGATCGACGAGGTCGATCGCGCGGGCCTGCGCGGGCGCGGCGGCGGCGGCTTTCCCACGGCGCGGAAATGGCGGCTCGCCCGGGATGCCGCAGGTGATCACAAGACCGTGATCTGCAACGGCGACGAGGGCGATCCCGGTGCGTTCATGGATCGGATGATCCTGGAGTCCTTCCCCTTCCGCGTCATCGAGGGGCTGACCCTCGCGGCCTACGCCGTCGGCGCCCGCGACGGCATCTTCTACATCCGCGAGGAGTACCCGCTCGCGTTCGCGCGGATCCAGGCGGCCATCGAGGCGGCCCGCGCGCGCGGGTTTCTCGGTGCCGACATCCTGGACTCCGGGTTCGGCTTCGACGTGCGCATCGTGAAGGGTGCGGGAGCCTTCGTGTGCGGCGAGGAGACCGCGCTCATCGCGTCGCTCGAGGGTCGGCGCGGCATGCCCGTGCTGCGGCCGCCGTTTCCGGTCGAGAGCGGACTCGAGGGCCGTCCGACCGTCGTGAACAACGTCGAGACCCTGGCCCTGCTGCCCTGGATCTTCCGCAACGGCGCCGATGCGTTCGCTGCGCTGGGGACGGAGAGGAGTCGCGGCACGAAGGTCTTCTCCCTGGCGGGGAAGGTCGCGCGGGGAGGGCTGATCGAAGTGCCGATGGGCATCACGATTCGAGAGGTCGTCGAGGAGATCGGCGGTGGCGTGCCGGACGGGGAGTTCAAGGCCGTGCAGGTGGGGGGGCCGTCGGGCGGGTGCATCCCCGCCGCGCTGGCGGACACCCCCATCGACTACGAGGCGCTGGTGTCGAAGGGCGCCATGATGGGCTCGGGCGGTCTGGTCGTGCTCGACTCCCACGACTGCATGGTCGACATGGCGCGCTACTTCCTGCAGTTCACGCAGAACGAGTCCTGCGGCAAGTGCACCTTCTGCCGCATCGGCACGCGACAGATGCTCGACATCCTGGAGCGCATCTGCCGGGGCCGGGGCCGACCGCGCGACCTCGACGAACTCGAGGCCCTCGCCCGGACCACGAGCGCGGGGAGCCTGTGCGGTCTCGGGCACGCGGCCCCCAACCCGGTGATCACGACGCTTCGCTACTTCCGCGACGAGTACGAGGCACACCTGAAAGGTCGTTGCCCCGCCGGCCGTTGCGTCGAGCTGATCTCCTATCACGTGACGGACGATTGCACGGGCTGCACGATCTGCGTCCAGCACTGCCCGGCGGACGCCATCCCCTTCACGCCCTATCGGACGCACGAGATCGACACGCAACTGTGCACCGCCTGCGACGTCTGCCGCAGCGTGTGCCCCGAAGACGCGATCGAGGTGCGCTGAGATGCCGAGGCTCGCCATCGACGGCCGCGCCGTGACGGTGCCCGAGGGCGCCACCGTGCTCGACGCCGCACGGCAGCTGGGCATCGAGATCCCTTCGCTCTGCCACCTCGACGGGTGCGCACCGTCGACCTCCTGCCTCGTGTGCGTCGTGCGCGTGGACGGTTCCGACCGGCTCGTCCCCTCGTGCGCCACGCCGGCCGCGGAGGGGATGGCCGTCGAGAGCGATGCGTCCGACGTTCGCGAGGCTCGCACGATGGCGCTCGAGTTGCTGCTGGGCGACCACCTCGGCGAGTGCCTGGCGGCCTGCCAGCGCGTCTGTCCGCTCGATCTGGACATTCCGAACATGACCCGCCTCGTCCAATCCGGCGACCTCTCGACCGCCGTCGAGGACCTGCGCGCCACGGTTCCGTTCCCCGGCGTGCTCGGGCGCGTGTGCGCGGCGACGTGTCAGACGGGATGCCGCCAGAGTGCGACCGACGCCGGGCTCTCGATCCGCAACATCGAGCGCCACGTCGCCGACCACGACCGCGACAGCGAGGCACCCTGGACGCCCCCGTGCAGGGAGGACACGGGACGCCGCGTGGCGATCGTGGGTGCGGGCCCGGCCGGACTCTCGGCGGCCTACTTCCTCCGGCTGTCCGGGCACGCGGTCACCGTGTACGAGAGGACGGATCGGATCGGGGGGCGACTACGGCACGCGTTCGACGAAGAACTCCTGCCTGCCGAGGTGCTCGACGCCGAGCTGGGAGTCGTCGAGCGTCTGGGTGCGGAGATCCGCTTGGGCGCGGAGCCGGACCTCGACGCACTCGTCGAAGCATTTGACGCGGTCGTCGTCGCGGCGTCGATCCGGGGAGGAGGCGCGCAGCGGGCCGGGGTGTTCGCGGCCGGGGACGCGGTGCGCCCGACCGACGATCCCACGCGCGCCATGGCGTCGGGGAAGCGGGCGGCCGCCAGCGTCGACCTCTTCCTGTCGGGCGCCGGCGCCGAAGCCCCAGCCCGGCCGTTCTCCTCGGTGATGGGCAAGCTGTGCGAAACCGAGATGGCCGAGCTCGCCAAGGTCGCCCCGAGTGCCCCGGCCGCGTTGGGCGGCGAGCCGCGGGCTCTGTCGTTCGACTCCATCGCCGGAGAGTGCGCGCGGTGCCTGCACTGCGACTGCCGGGCCGCGAGTACCTGTCTGCTCCGACGCTACGCCGACGAGTACGGCGCCTCGCCGACGCGCTTCCGGCGGAAACGGAAGCTCTTCACGAGGAACCTCGACCATCCGCTCGTGATCTACGAACCCGGCAAGTGCATCGCCTGCGGGATCTGCGTGGCGGTCACGACGGAGATGGACGAGGAACTGGGCCTGACCTTCATCGGGCGGGGGTTCGACGTGCGGGTGGGCGTACCGTTCGACGCACCGCTGCGAGACGCCCTGCGCCGGGCGGCGGCGCGCGTCGTGAGCGCGTGCCCGACGGGGGCGCTGGCGTTTCGATCGAAGCCGTAGCCGCGCGCCTTCGAGGTGTTCGTGAGCGGCAGATCGGGACGGCCGTCGGGTGTGTGTAGGGTGCTGCAAAGGAGGCAAGGAGGACCGTGTCCCACGGCTCTGGGCCACGCATCCCGTTCTGAATGGGACAGAGGAGCCGACTTGGGAGCCCTGCGGCGGGTAGCCGCTGGGATCAGAAGTCCTGGTTTCGAAGGGGGTGAAGGAGATGGCGTTCGCGCAGCGCCCGGGCGTGGAACTCGAGGGTCATGAGGAGGCCCTCGATCTGGATGGCCAACGCGTTGTCTAGCCGCCCGCACGCAAGCGCCCGTGAATGAACGCCAATGGACACCAGGCGCGTCCCCGCGGAAGGCCATCCGTTGCGGCCTGAAGCTCGGTCTCTCGCTCCTCGAGTCGGGTCAGGAAGCGGCGCACGACGTGGAAGCAGGCCGCGCGGGTGACCAATACACCAGAACATGGTATTCCCCTCGTAGGCAACGACAGGAAGGCACCCAATGCCCAAGAACGCGTCCTTCATCCTCGGCGAGCACTTCGACGCCTTCGTGGCTGCGCAGATTGATGCCGGTCGCTACGCGAACGCAACCGACGTAATCCGCTCAGGATTGCGGCTGCTCGAAGAGCACGAGGATCAGGTGACAGCCGTGCGCCAGGCTCTGATCGAAGGCGAGGAAGGCGGCATTGCCGGCCCCTTGGACATGGCCAGGATCAAGAGACAAGCGCGCGCCGAGGCGGGCCTGGAACCGTCTTGATGCGCGCGCTGGTCATCAGTGAACGCGCAGAGGCCGACTTGCGGGAGATCTGGCGGGGCGGAGCCATGACCCGTTCGGTGAAGCTCGAGCTGACCGCTACCTCGACCAGCTCGACGACGGCCTGAGGAAGTGCGGGTCTGAGCCTGAAGACGGAAAGCAACGCGATTCGCTGCGACTTGGCTACGGGTCGGTGCTCGTGCGCAAGCACGTCGTCTTCTACACCTTCACCGATGACGAAGTCCGGATCCAACGCGTGCTGCACGGCAGCATGGACCCTCCGCGACACCTGCCGAAGTAGATCGAAGGAACTGATCTCGGAGAAGATAGGGAGAGCACGTGTGCGCGACCGACCATTCCCTGTGACGACGAGTCCGATCATGGCAGGGCATTCCAGATTACGAAATCCCCATCCTCTGCTGCGCAACGACGTGGTCCGGCCCGCCTGCGGCGGGGCGAACCACAACCATCGGACGGGGTCTGGATCGCACGACCTGGATCGCACGACCCGGTCCATGGGTGGGCCTCCTGAACCGGTGGCCCTGGAGACGTACGGGGCCGAGCTCTGTCTCGGCCCGGTGCGTCGAATCAGGGAAGCCGAGCCTCTCCAGGGGGATGCCCCTTGCCCGCGCCGGCGCGGCGCCTGGTCACGAAAGGTACGGACTCGGTCCTGACTCCGTACCCACCGTACCCGTACCCCTGCTCACTTCTCGACTCCGGATCGCACGCCGAGGTCCGCGCAGACCAGCTCGCGATCATTGCGTGCGAACACGTGCTTGTATGCGAAGGCAGGGTGGGACCAGCAGACCCCTCCGCGACGCTTGAGCTGACCCTGCGTCGGCTCGATCAGCTTCGCCCGGCTGTGCTCCTGGTAGCCAGCCGGAGAGAGCGTGGCGATGATCAGCTCGCCGCGCTCGTTGAACATCCACGTGCGCTCCCCGTTCTGCACGAAGTGGATCGTCGACCAGCGAGCCGACGGAACGGCTTCGAGGCTCTCCCAGACGCGCGCACCGTCCTCGAGCGCGAGGCAGCGCAGCTCGCCGTAGCTGTCCACTCCGTAGATGTGCTCGCCCAGGATGACCGGGGTGGAGATGGTGCAGTGCAGGCCGTCGGTGCGGCTCTCGCTGGGTCCCTTTCGGCGCCACAACTCCTTCACGGCCATCTTCTCGGAGTCCAGCTCGAGGAGCAGGCAGCCATCGAAGAAGCCCGTGAAGAAGAGCTTCCCCTCGTGGAGGACCGGCGTCGCGACCCCCATCGGCATGCGCACGGCGGGGAAGGGGTGCTCCCAGTGCAGCGTACCCGACGTCGGATCGAGGCCGACCACGCGGTCGGCGGACCAGTACACGAGAACACGCTTCCCGGCCTGCTCGATGACGATCGGCGAAGAGTAGTTGCCGCGATCGTCGAGCGCCTTCCAGCGCTCCTGCCCCGTCTCGAGGTCGAAGGCGACGACGCAGGCGTTCTTCCCGCTCACGGGAACGATCAGCTGTCCGCCTTCGACGACCGGCGCGGCGGCGATGCCCCAGCCCGGCATCTGGATCTCGTACTCCTGGCCGAGGTCCTGCTGCCAGAGCACCTTCCCTTCCGCCGCATCGAAGCAGAACAGGTGACCCATCGTACCCAGGGTGTAGGCGCGCCCGTCGTGGACGTGGACCGCGACGCGCGGTCCGTCCGGGTACCCGACCTTGCGATACGGGCAAGGGTAGGAGTGGCTCCAGAGCAGCTTGCCATTCGTCCAGTCGAAGCAGTGGACCCGCTCGACCTGCTCGGGCTCCGCCACCCGATCCGTGACGTACACCCGGCCGTCCGCCACGGTCGGCGAGCTGTAGCCGGCGCCGATCTCGGCCCGCCACTTCAGTTCGAGTTGCGGGGAGGTGAACTTCTCCACCACTCCCTGCTCCAGCCAGCGTCCGTCCCTGCTCGGGCCGCGCCACTGCGGCCAGTCGTCGCCGTCCGCTTGGGACACGGCGGACACTACGAAGACCAGGCAGAACGTGAACGACTGGACGAGCTTCCTGAAGGGTGTCATGGTGTCGATGCTCTGCTCCTCTGACATGTCCCGCGCGTGAAGGTGAGGCGGCGAACAGTATAGAGCCAATCCACGGAGTGCATCGCGGCGGCTCGGGGAGCGAGTAGGAGAGGCCGGGTGGCGCTCTCGGGTGTGACCTTGACCTGCTAGTAGCCCGGATCCTTCACGAAAGGAGTCAGGCGAACGCGCCTCATCCCACGAGAACTCGAGTTGTACTCGAGCATTCGAACGAAACGCGAGTGCGTCGAATGGCCCAGTCTACGGAACAGTCCGTCCTGTCCGAAGCAGCGTTTGCGGGGCCGGCCCAGATGGTGTTCGACGGCGAGACGCAGACGTCGGACGGGGGCATGCCGCTGTGGATCGAGGCGGATCACGCCCCGGGCCTGACGGAGGCGTTGGCCGCCGAGATCGTCGACGATCGTCAGTCTGGGAAGATCGACCACGAACTCGAGGAGCTCGAGCACGTCTCGGTCACTCGGACCGATGCCCCCTGGGGCGTAGGCGAAGACCAGTACGACTACCCTGCCGCCTCGGACGGCCCTCCTTGACCAGTACCTGGACCCCGTCCCGGCCCCAGACGAGACGGCGCTCGTATCGACGAAGGGAGCCTGAGGCTCCTCAATCTGTCCGCTGGTCATTCCAGGTTCGACTCGAGCAACGACGTCGTCGTGAGTGTCGGCCCCACCCTCCGGCCGGGTCTCGGGTTCCCCGCATGCCGCAAGTGTGAACCCCAGGGCACAGGCGATCGTGGCCGTCTTCATCGTCGGGTGCCTCCGCCAGGAGGAACGCGCAGGGCATCGGGCGGTTCAGCAAGACCCTGGCTAGAGCACCGCCTGGCACCGCGCCCGCTCCTTGCCGCTCGGGCGGTGTATTGGGCGACCGCAGCGTTGGCCTGGCAAGCCGAAGCACAGGGCCCGAAGGCCATCGCACGGGGGCGCGAGAGTGGCATCCCCGGCAGGTCTCGAACCTGCGGCCTCCGGTTTGTGAAGGCGGTAGTCGGAATGGCCGCTGGGGCTTGGTTCATGGGACTTGGGCGGGATGCCAAGGGGTTTGGCTACCGGCTTGTATGCCGAGCAGACGCTCGTCTGTCCTCACTCCGCACCGGACGCCGAGCCCCTCGGAACGCGAGGAGGAGCCTCGACGCACCCCCGCCGCCCCAGTACCTATCAAGTGCCGGTTCCGAGACGACCTGGTGACTGGGGAGGATCGAGCGGATCCCTCGACTTCCGAGCCAACTGACGAATCCCACCGAGGCTAGTACGGAGAATCCAGTGAAACACCTGATCCTGTTCCTTGTCCCGCTCGTCGCAGCCCTGAGCCTGTTGCCCGACGGCTGGGCCGACGAGGCCGACGTGAAGGCCCGGGTAGATCGCACGGAGCTGCCGATCAAGGGGCCCTGGTATCCGCCCATCACGACGGAGGACGCCAGGGATGCGACACCTCCGCCTCTCTTCCAGGTGCGGGCGCCCGAAGGTGCTCCCAACGTGGTGATCATCCTGATCGACGACCTCGGCTTCGGTGGCACGACGGCGTTCGGTAGCGTGATCCCCACACCGCACTTCGACAAGCTGGCCGAGGGCGGGCTCCGCTACAACCAGTTCCACACCACCGCACTCTGTTCGCCGACCCGTCAGGCCCTGAAGACGGGACGCAACCACCACTCCTGCAATCAGGCGAAGATCACGGAAGTGGCTACGTCGTTCCCCGGCGCAACGGGCATGCTGCCCAACGACGTCGCACCCCTCTCGCAAATGCTGCGTCTGAACGGCTACAGCACCGCCGCCTTCGGGAAGTGGCATGAAACGGCCGTCTGGGAGACCAGCCCCTCCGGACCGTTCGACCGGTGGCCTACCCTGCAGGGCTTCGACAAGTTCTACGGGTTCCTCGGCGGCGAGACGAACCAGTGGGAACCCAGCATCTACGACGGGGTGACGTCGGTCGAGCCGCCTGACGATCCCGACTACCACTTCATGAACGACATG
>JAUXCH010000038.1 GCA_030618975.1 Planctomycetia bacterium | reverse complement strand
GTCGAGAGCTCGCCCGTCATCTTCCAGCTGCATCCGATAGAAATCGCCTAGATGCAGCCACACGCGATCATGAATGCCCTCCCCTGACCTGTAGCCAAGCCGAGCCCGCTTTTCGTTCATGAACCTCAAGTCCGCTTCCGCCGCTTCCAGATCGTTGGCATCCAAATAGGCGAGGCTGCGGTAGTAGTACAGGTCCGCCATCACGTCTTCCAGTTCTGGATAGACGAAGCTACGAAGGAATGACCGTCCACGCATGCCTTCAGGTGAGAAGGCGCACAGCAACGCGGCATGGTGCTCTTCTTCCAGCATCAACTGCATCTGGCGCCGCATCGAGATCGGCTTCACAGGAATGTCTCTTGCCAGTTGCATGGCCCTGGGATAGTTCTTCAGCCGAGCGGCGCAGACCGACGCCCGTTCCAATATCTCCGACTTCAAGCGCTTGCTCAGCGGTAACTCATCCATCAGGCGTTCATAGGTGGCCAACGCTTCGGCATCCTTGCCGGCCAGCTCCAGCGCGGAGGCCGTGCGAGTGGCTCTTGCGACGGCCTCCGCCCAAGCCCGATCGTACGCCCACTCGCCCACCTCCAGTTTGAAGTCCCCAAAGGCGTCGGGCTGCAGGCCGATACCGCGAAGTACCACCCTTGGATTCGTGGCAAAGAAGTCATCGAAGTCCTCAGACGAGCTCTGCAGCCAAGCCACACGCCAGCCACGCGTGCCTGGCATCATGGGGTTGGTAGCAAGCGCATTGGACCCAGTTCGGGCTCGCCACTCAGGCAATGTCAAGTAATTGATCGCCGGCCTTTCATCCTCGGACCAGCGCATATAGAAGCAGTTGTCCGACTCCGTCGCATCCGCAGACAACTTCAAGAGCGTTACGTTGACCTTGCCGGGGATGTTCTCGCTGAAGATGTTCCGGCGCACAGTGACTGACATATTGCAGGCGAAATGCTGCAGGGTCGTCATGATGAACACGTTGTTCTCGACGAGAGAATCGGGGCAGCGACCCAACGCAAGTGCCGTCCATCCCCCGAAGAGCAGGCAGTTACGGACCAACATCTCGGGGCTATCGCTCGCGCTGACCATGAGCCTGAAACAGCGCGTGAACTGTACGCGCTCGCTTTGGCGCACCACGGAGCCTTCGCCGTAGAAACTCCGCCCTTGGAAGTACAATCCGTCGAATCGGAGATCCGGCTTCACAGC
Source organism: Planctomycetia bacterium (assembly GCA_030618975.1). GTDB lineage: Bacteria > Planctomycetota > PLA2 > PLA2 > JAEUHO01 > JAUXCH01. The sequence goes on along the minus strand of JAUXCH010000038.1, from coordinate 13,693 downwards.
GACATCAAAGAACCGACTCAAGTTCTCTCCCCGGAAAACCGCCTTCTCGCCGGGAATAGAGCGGAACGTGATCGGCCGTTCCTTCGTTCCCGCCGCTCGAATGCGCACGGTTTCGTTGTACTCACCGCCGGCGATCAGGACCGTGTCTCCGGGACCTGCCAGATTTGCCGCGTGACTCACCGTCCGAAATGCCCGGTCTCGGGCCAATCCGCTCTTGCCATCGTCGCCGTCCGGCGCGACGTAGTACGTTCGCGACTCAACCGCCTTGCGGGCCGTCTTGAAGGACAGTGTCGCGTTCTTCGGCTCGAGAACGGGGACGAAAACGCGGTTGCGTGTGGCATTCGCGGAGTGGATCTTGAAGTAGTACCTCTTGCCTGGCTTCAGGCCTGTCAGGCTGAAGGTGTTGAAGCGGTCGGCGCCCTTGAACTTGCCGATGAGGTTCTTCATCTCCGGCGTTTCGCCCCAGGACAACGAGAACGTTGCCGGGGCCGTGGTCCACCACTCGATGTTGGCCGTGGTGTCGCTCGTGGAATGCAGGAATGGGCCGACGAGTTGCAGGGGTTTCGTGGAAACGACGTATTCGTGATGAATGCCAAGCGCGGTGCTTCCCGGACCTGCGCTCTTGAACGCCCTGTCGCTCTGAAGACGTGGCACACCGTCTTGGTTCAGAAACTCAGGCGTCAACGTCTTCGAGTACCGGTCATGCCCCTGCTGCACGTCGGCGAAGGACCATGTTTCGCCGTTGACCTCCCAGCATCGTGCCTTGTCCTGATAGCCGTTGTAATCCGAATAGCGAATGGCAGCCGCAGAGTCGAGTCGGACGGCGGGCTTGCCGGCGTTGGCGAAAATGTTCCCGCTTAGGTAGATGCCGACACTCTTCTTGATCTGAATCGGCGCTCCAGCCAAGACCGTATGGGTGAGGCGCAGTCCCTTCACGGAATCCACGTTCAACCCGTTCGCGTGCCCGAAGAACACGCAGTTGCGGAAGGCCAGGCTGTGACTGTTGCGTAGGGTTGGAGCTGCGGAAAAATTCAACCGATCGCAGGTGATCCCCGCACAACCACTCACCGTCAGCCTGCCAGCGATGACGATGGTCCCGCGCCCGCGCCCGCAGATCCTGATCGGCGCCTCCCCGTCTCCAGCCTTGTTCAGCAGAGCCGCCGCATACTCGCCCTCAGCGAGGTAGAGTGTGTCTCCTGGGCGCAGTCTCTTGAACGCATGCCCAAGGGTCTTCCACGGCTGGCGCATGGACAAGCCATCGGCACGGTCACTCCCCATTGGGGAGAGGTAGAAGACGTTCGCCTCATACGGATGCGGACCGCGATCGGTCCCGTCCGGGGCTGTGCCACGGAACCGCGAATCGGGCTGAAGCCGGAAATCAAGATTGTGCGGGTCGGCGAACTCGAAGTCCTTGTCCAGTTTCTGCTCGCGCTGAAGGAGAATGCTGTCAGCAGGCGCCGTGGAACCCGGATCATACTCGTTGCCGCCGCCGATCAGGTTGTGGCGCACGTTCGTGTTGGCATTGCGGATTGACCCCAATGCTATGCAGTTCTCCAGCTTCTCCTTGCCCGGCGGTTTGACCGAATAGTCGTAACGCTGCCCCCAGGAGAGGTTGTTCTTGATCAAGAGCGATCCCGGCATGCTGAGATAATGCATGATGCCGTGATGCTCGCCCCCGCCGAGCGCGTTTCTGTAGGTGTAGCAGTCTTGGATGATGTCCTTGTTGGCGCCATAACGCACGATGCCGCCGAATCGATTCGCATAGGAAACGCAGTCTTCGATCGTGTTGTTGGTGCCGCAGTCATCACCCTGGATGCCTCCGTGAGGTTGCAGGGTGATGCCCCCTATGTTCATGTACGTGACGCAGTCGCGGATCTTGCACGAAACGGGCGCTGTTAGCAGCATGCCCCAGCCGGGATAGAATCCAGTAGCGGCCAGTCCCTCAAGCAGGACCCGCTTGGGACTGTTGAGCTCAAGTCCGTTTCCCTCATTCACGGACACCGTATAGCGGTGCTGGTCCGGGGTGCCAAGGTCCGAGTTTGAGATGTACAGCGTCTTGGCGTGGGCGTCATAGTGAAAACAGCCGGGAGAAAACTCCAGATCCTCGACATTTGCCGTTGGGAGCAACATGGTCATTCCATGATGCTCAAGGACGACAGTCGGCACCTGATCAAACTGTGTGGCATAGACGAACCGGTACCCATCGACCTTTTTGAATGCGGGCGCGGGCACATCGCCGCGCAGCACGGCTGTGCCCGGAATCTCCGCCCGGACGACCGTATCCCACTCCATGCTGCCCAGGTCCGCACGCTGTACGTTTTCGAAGTACTCCCCCGGTCCGATGGTCAGCGTGTCGCCGGGCTCGAGAGCATTGAGGCCCTTTTGGATCGTGAGGAAGGCCTTCTCCCTATTCTGGCCGGTGTTGTCGTCATCCCCCTGTGCGCTGACGAAGTAGTCGCCCGCGATTGCCGGCGTGGAAGTAAGCAGAGCACAAAGCCAGAATAGAGCCGACATCACGGTTCGCAGTCTGCGCCCTTGAAGCAACTTACTCTTCATTTGAGAATCCCCTGTGAGGGTCTTGAGTCTCGCGCACGCTATTCGGCGCCCTGTTCACATTCCAGATATCCACCCGAGTCGGTGTGAGTGCCCCCAAGGGGCAGTGTCTCGTCGGCGTGGTCCTCCAACCAGGGCGCCCGGACGACGGCGAGGTGGGCGCCGCGGCAGCGCCGCCCGCGCTTCATGCAGCACTCGGCGCATCTTGCACGAGCAGGCTCCTTGTGACGGACGTGGTGTAACTTCGCGCCGGGGATCTGTGGCTTTGCGGCTTGAATGAAGTCGCGTCGGTCCATGACCATGAGTCTTGCGCCGGTGTGGGGATCAAGGCCGGTACCGGGCGGGCTTCCTGGACCGCACGATGGACATCTACGCTGGAAAGAGAGCAGAGAGCGCGTGGTGATGTGGGCCGATCATCGGCGCAGATACTGCCCATCGTTCTCCTTCGCCAGTTCTTTCAAGAGGGCAGAGTCCATTCCCACAGCGATCGTGTGGATTCGGATGCGGCGGGTCTGGTTGATGCGCCGCACGGCTCTGAGGATGTCGTCCCTGGCCGTGTAGCGCCCCACCCCCGGTGCACCGTCCGAGAGTAGGAAGACGGTGTCCGCGTCGTCGTCGTAGAGCGCCGTCTCGAGCGCGTCGAAGAGGTTCGTCCCCCCCGTGGGCCCCTTGCCCTTCAAGTAGTCCCCGAGGGCGCGACGGTTATTCTTCGTCAACCGCTTCAGCCTGTCCTGCCAGGGGTGGACGGTGCTGTGGAAGAGGATGATGTTCGCCCGGTCGCGGTCCCCCAGCCTCGTCACCGCTTGGAGGACCTCGTGGAGCGCAGCCTGCAGTCGAGTCGCCCCCGTCTTCTTGGCATCTCTGGCGCCCATCGAGCCACTCTGGTCGATGACGAAGATCACCCGGTTCGTCTGCAGCGGGATGCCGAAGAAGGCGGGCCCGGTGTCCCCGGGCTTCGTGGGAGGCCTGGGGGTGGTCGGCACCTCGAAGGTCGCCGGGTCCACGGTCTTCCACCACCGCCGCCAGATCACGGGATCGTCGTAGAGGAACTGCCCCGTGATCCGAGCGAGGGTTCGGGCCACCGCTTCCCTGATGCGGGCCTCCCCTTCCAGTTCCAAGCGGCGAATCAGGGGTTCGACCAGCGCCACGGCGAGGAGGGCGGCCGAGGCCTGAACTGCAGCCAGACGGACCTGCCACGCCTCGTCTTCGAGGGGCGGCACCAGCTTCTTCGCCAAACGCCGATCGCCCGAAGCTGCCAGGGCATCGACGGCGAGGATGCGGTCCTCGTACTCGCTGGACGTGAGCAGGCGGAGCAGCGCCTTCTGGACGCGGGCCTCCGCCAGACCGACACGCCCTAGCGCGCGGATCGCGGCCTGCCGAACGTGCGGCTTCCTCGACCGCGCCATCTTCAGGAGCAAAGACACCGAGGCGGGGTCCCCGTGGTCGCCCAGTGCATCGAGGAGCGCGGCGAGCACGCCTTCGTCCTTCTCCTTCTTCACCCGTCGATGCAGGGTCTCGGTTACCGACGGCTGGACGCTGTTGGCGAGGGTCTCGGCGGCGAGTCTTCGCACGGCAGGCGCATCGCTCTTCAGTCCTTCCAGGAGCGCCTGGATCACACCGTCGCTCCGAAGAGGCACGAAGTGCTTGGAGAGGTGGGATACCAGCGCAGCCGACCATGTCTCCGCCACGTCGAGTAATCGGGCGATGTCCTCGCCCTCCCCGCGGGCCAGGAGCACGTCGATCACCGCCTGCCACAGTTGGAGGTTCTTCGTCATGCGGGGAACGGACGCCCGCGCCATGCGGAGGGCCTCGTCGGGATCGAGGATCGCCAAGTCGCGGAGCCCGGCTGCGCGAAGGGGCAGGTACTCGTCGCGGGCGGCCGCCTGGATCACGTCCAGGGGGGGGCCCTCCGGGGCGGCGCGGAACCCCTGGTAGATCGAGAGCCGGACCTGACCAGTCTGGGCGTGCAGCCAAGCCCGACGAACGCACGAGCATGCCGCGGGGGTCCCGAGATAGGCCAAGCCGCGGGCCACTACCCCGACGACAGCGTCGGGGGCGCTCGCCAGGAGCTTGCGGTAGACCGCTTCGCGGTCCGGATGGTCCATCCGGTGGAGCGCTTCCACCGCGCCCACAGCCACGCCGGGGGTGGGATGGCGCGTGAGTTCGACGACCCGACTTCCCCCGAACGCAAGGTAGGAGGCGTTGCCCATCGCCCGCGCAGCGGCGGCCCGGATCGAGAGATCCGGATCCTCCCGGATCAGTCGATCGAGGGCGCGGAAGGCCTCGTCGGTCCCGACCCTCCCCAGAAGGACGACAGCGGCGCGCCGTTCGGTGTAACCCCGGTGCTTCTCGGCCTCGATCCGTTGGAGGATGTCCTGGAGGGATACCGAGGGAGGTGCGGGGCGATAGCCGGCAGCGGGCACCGCGACCCTCCGCCAGGCCCGGGGCCTCGCAGGCGGAACCTCGTCCACCTGACGAAATCGCAGGATCTTCCCGGACGCCGCCGGCACATCGACCCGGTAGCCGTGGTCCCCAAGCCGAAAGGTCTTGCCTGAGAGCACTCGCTCTCCCCCCTCCAAACGCAGGTCCAGTTCGCCGTTCCCGTCCAGATCCACCCAGATGGCGTCCTTCTCGGCATCGTCGAAGCGGAGGTCCGCGTTCCCGTCCGACAGCGCGACGAGCCGGAGGCGCCCTTCGATCTCGACGAAGCCCTGCCGATGGACGAGGGGGAGGACCCGCACGCGGGTCGCGCCCCAGGGGGCCGCCCGCAGGAAACGGACGAGAACGCGGGTCTCCTCGTCCTCGTAGACCACGGAAACCTCGAGCTCCCGCGTGACGGCATGCCCCGGGCCCGCCCACTCGACGCTTTCCGCGTGGGGAGGATCGAACGCACCATCGACGTCGGCGTCCACCCACAGCCGCTCGCGGCCGGGCTGGAGATCGAGCACGAGGCCGAGCCCCCACCCGTCTCCCCAACGGATCCGGGCAAGACGGGGGTCGCCGAGCCCATCGGGAGGTGTCATCCCTTCGGGGGGCTTCTGCAAACCGCCCTTCGCGGAGAAGGGCAGGAAGTTGGCCGGGGCCGTCAGGAGCCGGCCTGGTTCCCACTCGAGTGCGGCATCCACGTCCGCGAGGGCCGGCCCCGCGAGCACGAGCATTCCCAATAGGACGACGAGCGCACGCACCACTCTACCCCTCCACGATCTCGAGAAACTGAGCTCGCGGGCGGAGCCAGTCCGGTGGAGCATCGGCCCATCGGCCGTCGACCGCAAGGACTAGATCCGTCGGGTGCTCAGCCGCCCCTGGGCGAGATCCTGGGAGAGATCCTCCGCGTGCTCGCGGTCGGAAGACGGATCGGCCAGCGACCGAGGCCGCCCCCAAAACCGGGCCTCTTCGGCTACCTGCGGGGCCGCCATCAAGCTATGGAACCCTGCGGAGAGCCCGGACGTGAAGGTGAGGTTGAATCCCTCCTGACGATGGTACCGGGCCTCGCGCACCCATCCTGACCTCCTGATCACGTTCCGAGTCCCCGCGCGAAGGGGCGAGGGACAGCGTAGCGCCGCCGTGGTCTGTCCGGAAGGGCCTCGAGACAACCGTAGGGCAGACGGAGCCCGTCGCGGGCCGGACCGGCGGCGAAGCCCTCAAACGCTCAGATTCGATGCGAGAAGCCCGTTCTGCCTGCGACCCCGGCCAATGCATGCCCGCCCTGTCGAGAACTCGACGGATTCTGCCCGAATGTCGTGACGCACAACACGGCGAAGCCTCAAGCAGCTCTATAGACGGGCAAGGTGATCGGGGTGGGGCAGGGCGACCAGGAGTTCGACGTGGACGCGTAGCTCGTGGTCAGCGGGAGCCGTACATGGCCTCTCGCGTGTCGTGGCTCACGGCCTCCCCGCCACCTCCACCACCCCCAGGTCCCACGTGGCCCACAGACCGTCCTCGCCGTCGTGCTCGGTCCAGGTGCCGGTGGGCACGTCGAGGATCACGGGGTCGCGGCCTTCGAACTCGATGGCCAGGGCCTCGATGCCGTAGCGCTCGGGAGGTCGCTTCGGGCGCGAGGTGCTGAAGAAACCCGTCTTCCTGTAGCACCAGGAGAGCTTGATGAGCAGCGAGAAGGCCCCGTACCCATCGGTCATCGCGCCGTTCGTCTGAGAAAGCGCGAATGAACCCATCGCCACCTCAGGAGCATCGGCTTGCACGTGGGCGAGGATCTCCTCTACCCGCTCCCGTGCCGACCTGAACATCTCCTCGTCGATTGCCGACACGAGGTTGGAGAATCCGCTATCGTCCGCGGCATGCGACTCCGCCGCTGGACCGGCACCCGCTTCGTCTGCCGTGCGCCCAACCGGGGCGGCGGGTACGTACCGCTCCGGGTGGCGGCCCTCACTCCGGAGCACGTGCTCTGGTGGCAGGCCGAGATCCAGCCGGTCATCGACCGGGACCCTACGCGCGCGGACAACGGCTGGAACTGGCTGCTCGTGGCGCCCTTCACGTTCCTGGCCGGCACGGCGATCACGCACGGGCCGGCGGGTTACTGCGTCGGGATCGTCGACGAGGAATCCGAGGACGGGTTCGTCCCCTGCGCCCTGCTCACGTTGGTCGGACGCATGCGCGCTCTCGACGATCACCGGAAGCGCAGCGCGTTCGTCTGGTTCCTCACCACGGCGCCGGAGGCCGCCTTGCGGCGGCTCGAGAGCCCCCCGATGGGACGTGACGACGTGCCGAAGCGGCTGGGCACGATCGCACTCGACGTCGCCGTGACCCATTCGTTCAACACCGGGCGGCGCGGACTCGTTGCGTTGCACGCCGCGCCGGAGGGCGGCGAGAGGCTTCTCGCCTGGTACCGGAAGCAAGGCATGACCGCGCTGCAAGAGGGCAAGCGACTGCCGCGCGGCTTCCGGCGCCTGATCGCGCCCAACGACGGTCGCTACTGCTACTTCACGAAGCGGGCCGCCGAGCAGGCCAGCCGCCGCCTCGACGACCTGCGGAAGGAAGCCTGATGCCCACGCCCGTCCAGGCCTTCGCCGAGGTCGCCGCGAGGCGCGGCGGCGTGGACCCGTCCGACCCGGACGCCGTGCGCCGCTTCTACCGGGAGACCCTGCGCACACTGGAGCCCGCGACCCTCCTCGCGATCCTCGAGGAGCTGCTCGCCAGCGAAGGAGACGCCGGTGGCGAGGGTCCGGAGCCGTTCTACCCCACCGGTGCCGCCCTGCCGTCCCGCCAAGCCTCCCCGCCCGTGCCGCTGCCGCTGCTCGCCTGCGGGTGGCGGCGGGCCCTCGGGCGTCTGCTGCGCCGGCGCGTGAAGACACGGTAGAGGCGCCGGGCGACCTGCGACGGACATGCAAGGCCTTCCGCCACGGAGGCTCGACCGTGCGCTCGAACCCTCCGTCACGCTCGAGGCGTTCGCAGCACGGGACGGTGCACTGACACGTGAGGTCGTTGAACGCCGTACACATGCGCCTCGGCGCATGCAGGTCGGAGCGGCGCCCTCCGCCACACGAAGAGGACCCCTGCATCCCCGTGGTCTCCCCACCCGGTCGTGCCCCGGCCCGCGCAGGCTGACGCCGCCCCGGGGTCCGCCGTGAAGCTCCCCGTGCGCGGCATCGTACGACTCGCGATTGGCCGGCGACCCCGCAGATTCTGTACGATCCGCGGTCCACCTGTCTCAAGAACAAGAAGAGGACTCACTCCATGAAGCAACGCGTTCTCGCGCGGGTCGCCCTCGTCGCGGCCCTCCTGTTCGTGACCGGGGCGCTCGCCCCTCGGTCCGCCCCCGCGGACGAGACGAAGAAGCCGAACATCCTCGTCATCTTCGGCGACGACATCGGCGTATGGAACATCAGCGCCTATCACAGGGGCATGATGGGCGGTCGAACGCCCAACATCGACCGTCTCGGCACGGAAGGCGCCCTCTTCACCGACTACTACGCCCAGCAGAGCTGCACCGCGGGACGCGCCTCCTTCATCCTGGGGCAGCATCCCTACCGCACCGGCCTGCTCACGATCGGCATGCCCGGGGCGAAGGAGGGCATCCAGCCCGAGGATCCGACCCTCGCCGAGCTCCTGAAGCCCCACGGCTACCTCTGCGGTCAGTTCGGGAAGAACCACCTGGGCGACCAGGACGAGCACCTGCCGACCGCTCACGGATTCGACGAGTTCTTCGGGAACCTCTACCACCTGAATGCGGAGGAGGAGCCCGAGAGCTACCACTATCCCAAGGACCCCGCCTTCCACAAGCGCTTCGGGCCGCGGGGCGTGCTGCACAGCTATGCCGACGGCAAGATCGAGGACACGGGGCCGCTCACCCGCAAGCGGATGGAGACGGCCGACGAGGAGTTCCTCAATGCCTCCCTGTCGTTCATGGAGCGTGCGGTGAAGGCGGACAAGCCCTTCTTCATCTGGCACAACGCGACGCGGATGCACGTGTGGACGCACCTGAGCCCCGAGTGGGACGGGAAGGCGGGACACGGCCTCTACGCCGACGGGATGGCCCAGCACGACCACGACGTCGGCATGCTGCTCGACAAGCTGGACGAGTTGAAGGTCGCCGACAACACGATCGTCGTCTACTCGACGGACAACGGCGCCGAGGTGATGACGTGGCCCGACGGAGGTACGATCCCCTTCCACGGCGAGAAGGGCACGACCTGGGAGGGCGGCTTCCGCGTCCCCGCGCTCGTGCGCTGGCCGGGAACCGTCAAGCCGGGCACCATCGTCAACGACATCTTCTCGCACGAGGACTGGATCCCCACGCTCATGGCGGCCGTGGGCGAACCGGACATCAAGGAGAAGCTGAAGAAGGGCCACCAGGCCGGCGACAAGACCTTCAAGGTGCACCTGGACGGTCACGACCAGACGGCCGTCCTCTCCGGAGAAGGCCCCGGGGCTCGCAAGGGGATCTTCTACTTCGACGCCGCCGGCAACCTGAACGCCGTGCGCTACGAGGACTGGAAGGTCCACTTCGCGCTCATGGAAGGCGACATCACGACGGCCTACCGCAAGACGCCGAGCTGGCCCCGCATCGTGAACCTGCGCCAGGATCCCTTCGAACGCGCCATGCTGGACTCCCGCATGTACCTCCGTTGGTTCGCCGATCAGATGTGGATCATGGTCCCGATCCAGACCTACGTCAGAAAGCTCCTCGGAACGCTCGAGGAGTTCCCCCAGCGCCAGGCCATCGGCTCGCTCAGCATCGAGAAGGTGCTGGATCAGATGAAGCAGAGCAACCCGCAAGGAAACTAGACGGGTTCGTTTCCGACTCTCGGGGCCGCGCCCGCCTGGGCGCGGCCCTCTTCGGTTGGGAGGAGAACACAGGATGTCCACCCGCGACACGATCCTCGACCTCAAGGCGCGTGTGTCGCGCTCCATCATCGGCCAGGAGCACGTGGTGGAGCGCCTCGTGCTCGCCCTGCTGGCCGACGGCCACGTGCTGCTCGAAGGGCTCCCCGGCCTCGCGAAGACGCGGGCCGTGAAGAGCCTGGCGGAGAACCTCGACACGGAGCTGTCGCGCATCCAGTTCACGCCCGACCTCCTGCCTTCCGACATCACGGGCTCGGAGATCTACTACTCCGCCGAGGGCGGGAAAAGCGAGTTCCGGTTCCAGGCCGGACCGATCTTCAGCAACCTCATCCTCGCCGACGAGATCAACCGCGCCCCGGCCAAGGTGCAGTCGGCCCTGCTCGAGGCGATGGAGGAGCGCCAGGTCACCGTCGCGGGCGAGACGCACAAGCTACCCGAGCTCTTCCTGGTCGCAGCCACGCAGAACCCGGTCGAGCAGGAGGGGACCTATCCGTTGCCCGAAGCGCAGATGGACCGCTTCCTCATGCACATTCTCATCGAGTACACGAAGGAGGACGACGAGGTGCAGGTGCTGCGCCTCGTACGCAGCGAGGAGCAACCGTCGCAGGGCGAGGAACCCAACGCCATCGAGCCGCAGGCCGTGTTCGACGCGCGCAGGGAGATCCACGGCGTCCACGTGACCGAGGGAATCGAACGCTACATCGTGGACCTCGTCTGGGCGACGCGCGCGCCCGAGCGCTACGACGAGCAGGTCGCGAAGTGGATCCAGGTCGGCGCCAGTCCCCGCGGCAGCATCGGGCTCGACCGGACCTCGCGCGCCCACGCCTGGCTCCACGGGCGCGACCACGTGACGCCGGACGACGTGCGCGCCGTGGCGCACGACGTCCTGCGCCACCGCCTCATGCTCAGCTACGAGGCCAACGCGGAGGGTGTGACGGCGAACCAGGTGATCGACGAGCTCCTGAAGCGGGTCGCCGTGGCGTAGGAGGCCTCATGGACCTGCGGATCCTCTCCCCGAAGATGCCCGCTCCGACCGGCACGGAAGGTGTCACCGTCGGGCTCGCCGACCTGATCCGCCTGCAGCACAAGGCGCGCGGCTTCACCTTCCTGCCGCGGCAGCCCCTCCACAGCCTGCTCGCGGGGCGCCACGCGTCGCGCATCCGGGGCCGGGGGTTCGATTTCGAGGAGTTGAGGCGCTACCTCCCCGGCGACGACATCCGCTCGATCGACTGGCGGGTGACGGCGCGTACGCAGAAGCCGTACACCCGGGTGTTCACCGAGGAGCGCGACCGGCCCGCCTTGCTGCTCGTCGACCAGCGGATCGGGATGTTCTACGGCACCCGAAAGGACCTGAAGTCCGTCACCGCAGCGAAGCTCGCGGCGCTGGGCGCCTGGCGGGTGGAATCCGTGGGCGACCGCGTCGGAGCCCTGGTCTTCGACGACGAGGACGTGGTCGAGATCCGGCCGCAGCGGAGCCGGAGCACGGTGATGCGCATCCTCCAGACCGTGGTGGAGAAGAACCGGGCGCTGCGGGCCGATTCGCCGCAAGGGACCGAGCCGGGCATGCTGAACGAGGTCCTCGAGCAGGCCTGCCGGATCGCCGCGCACGACCACCTCGTCACCGTGATCAGCGACTTCGACGGCGTGGACGACGACACGCGCGGCCTCGTGCTGAGGCTCTCGCGGCACAACGACGTCATCCTGCTCCTGGTGCACGACCCGAGCGCGCTGGAGCTGCCCGAGGCGGGGCGGCTCGTCGTGAGCGACGGCGACCTGCAGGTGGAGATCGACACGGAACACGGCGGGGAACGCAAGCGACTGCTCGAGTTCTCGAGCGGGCGCATCGAGCGGGTGCTGGCCTGGCAGCGGGAGATCGGCGTCCCCGTCCTCGCCGTCACCACGGCCGAGGAGCCGGACGAACAGATCCGGCGGCAGCTCGGGTGGTCGCCCCGGACGCGAAGGGGTTGAACCCATGGAGGAGGAGGTCCTCGAGGCGCCGACGCTCGATGCGCTGCGGGGGATCCGCGTCCCGGATCCGGTGAGCCTGGCGCCCCAGACGACGGCGTGGTGGATCCTGTTCGCAACCCTAGCGATCTTCCTGCTCGTCGCCCTGCTGCTGTGGGTCCGACGGTGGCGTCGGAACCGGTACCGCCGCGACGCCCTCGCCCGCCTCGACGCCCTGGGCCCGGACCGTCTCGCCGAGTTGCCCGAGCTCGTGAAGCGGGTGGCGCTCGACGCGTGGCCCCGGGAGGAGGTGGCGGAGCTCAGCGGCGCGCCGTGGCTGGCCTTCCTCGACCGTTCGCTGGGCGGCGGCACCGCGTTCACGGCGGGCCCCGGACGCCTGCTCCCGGCCCTGGCGTACGGCGCCTCGGAGCCGCCGACCGACGCGGAGGCCGACGAGCTCGTCGCGCTCGTGCGCACGTGGATCCGGAAGCATGGAAACCGTGCTTGAGCTCGCGCACCCCTGGCTGCTGCTCCTCCTGCCCCTCCCGGTGCTGGCATGGCGGTTCCTGCCGCCGTACCGCGAGAGCCGGGCCGCCATCCGGGCGCCGTTCTTCCGCGAGATCGCCGAGAGCACGGGACGCGACCCGGAACGCGGCGCAGTCGCCATGCGGCGCTCACGGCTCCAGATGCTCGTCGCCTCCCTCGTGTGGCTCCTGTTCGTCGTCGCCCTGGCGGGCCCGCAGTGGGTGGAGGATCCGATCGTCGAGACGAAGGCGGCGCGGGACCTCCTGCTCGCCGTGGATCTCTCCGGCTCGATGGAGACCGACGACTTCGAGGACGGGTCGGGGCGGCGCATCTCGCGGCTCGACGCGGTCAAGCAGGTGCTGGACGGATTCATCGAACGGCGCGAGGGAGATCGCATCGGCCTCATCGTGTTCGGCAGTGCCGCCTACTTGCAGGCGCCGTTCACGGACGATCACGACACGGTGCGCTACCTCCTCGGCGAGACCCGCGTCCGCATGGCGGGACCGCAGACGATGATGGGCGACGCGATCGGCTTCGCGATCCCGCGGTTCGAGGAGTCGAGCTCGAAGAACCCCACGCTGATCCTGCTCACCGACGGCAACGACACGGGCAGCCGCATGCCGCCCGACAAGGCGGCCGACATCGCAGCGAAGCACGGCATCACGATCCACACCATCGCCATGGGCGATCCCACGACGGTCGGAGAGTCCGCGCTCGACCTCGAGGCGCTGGAGACGATCTCGAAGAAGACGCAAGGCAGGTTCTTCCGCGCCGACGACCGAGAGGCGCTCGAGCAGGTCTACGAGGAGCTGGACCGCCTGGATCCCGGGCAGTACGAGACCCTGTCCTGGCGGCCGCGGAAGGCGCTCTTCCCGTGGGCGCTGGGCCTGGGCCTCGGGGTGCTGCTCCTGTTCGAGGTCGGCGTGATCCTCCGTACGTACGCGACGCGAAGGCGCCGGAGGGCGGCCCGTGCCTGAGCTCGCCGCGCCCGAATCCCTCGCCGCCTTGGCCGACTTCCATTTCCTCCGCCCGTGGGCGCTCCTGCTGCTGCCGGTCGGAGTCTTGCTCACCTGGTGGTTGAAGCGGCACCGCGACGTCTCGCGCCAGCTCCGCGGGATGATCGCGCCCCACCTGCTGAAGCACCTCCTGCTCCCGGGCGGCATCGGCGAGCGGTTCCGGCCCGAGCACCTGCTGCTCGCCGTCTTCGTGCTCGGCGGCGTCGCGCTCGCGGGCCCCACCCACGAGCGCGAGGTGCCCCCGTTCGTCGACGACCAGGCGACCCTCGTGCTCGTGGTCGACGCGTCGACCACCATGAACGCGATCGACGTGGCGCCCACGCGCCTCGAGCGCGCGAAACAGAAGGTGCGCGACC
>JAUXCH010000048.1 GCA_030618975.1 Planctomycetia bacterium | reverse complement strand
GGTGGGCACCTTGGAGGGGGGGGGCCTGGCGGAGGGAGACAAAAACGACGAAAACCACGACGAGACGGCGGAAGAGGACACCGACGACGAGGAGCTGTCCGGCCTCGCCGGTGCGCTGCACGTCCTCCCCGTCGTCCGAGGCTAGCGGTCGTCGAGGAGACCGGCGTTTGCGACGTGCTCGTCGAAGAGCTCCGCGATGAGGGCGCAGGCCTGCGCCGTGTAGTGGACGTCGTCCCAGAGGTACTCGGTGGTCTTCGGGTCGCGCGTCGCCAGGGCGGCGAACCCCGCGCCCGTCTCCTCGGCCACGCGCCGGCTGGTCGCGTTGAAGCGCTCCATGCCGTCGATCATCGACGCGAGATCCGGATAGCGGCCGTCCTGCTGGTGGGAGATCGGCGTCCAGAGGAGCTCCCGCTCCGCCTCCGTGAGGTCCTCGCGGTAGAGAGCGGGCTGGGAGGCCAGGATCACGTCGATGCCCCGCGCCCGGCAGATCGAGACGATGTCGGAGAGGTTGCGCTCGAACGCCTCCAGGCTCGGCCAGGACTCGACGGGCACCGGTTCGGCCCGGGGGAAGAACGCCATCCCGAGTCCGTGGACGCCGTCGCCGGCCGGTCCCGCGATCCGCACGCGGTGGTAGAGGAAGTCGGAGAAGCAGTAGCCGAGACGAATGCGCACGAAGGGCCAGTCGAGCTCTCCCGGACGGGCGAGGCGCGCCACGGGACCGTGGTAGTGGCCGTAGTCGCTCCGATACGCACCGACGGCGAACAGGTCGGGAACGAGGCTCCGCCCCAGGTCGTTGATGCCGTGGTAGACGAGGACGAGGTCGGGATCGAGGTCCAGCACGAGGGTGAGGAGCTTGAACAACGAGTGCTGGGACGTGTGCCACTCCGCGGCGGCGTTCTGCATCTCGATCGTGAGACCGGGGTAGCGCCCGCGGAGCCTCGCGGCAAGGACTTCGGGCCAGGTCTCCGGCAAGGAGAGCGGGCCCGAGAACACGGTGGACCCACCGAGGGCGAAGATGCGGCAGGCCCCCTCGGCCTTCTCCGCCGCCATGTCCGCGCCACGAAAGCCCCACCGGTTCGTGCCGAGACGCGCGCTCCCGACCTTCGGCATGTTCTGGAGGTACGGGTGGAAGAAGTCGGTTCGCTGCGGCGTCGCGACGCCGCGGCCGAGCGCCTTGTCCACGCGGTACTCGACGACCTGCACCACGCCCCAGCCCAGCAGGAGGGCGACCAGGATCTTGGGCGCTGACCTCAGGCGCAGCACGCGGCCCGACGCCAGCTCGATCTCCTGCGTGGAGAGCAGGAACCGTGCGAGGAAGAACACGGCCGGCGTGACGAGCAGCCACCAGACGAGGAGGAAGACCGCGTACCCCGTCGACCACTTGCCGAGGACCGTGGGCTCGAAGTCGGTGTGGAAGACGAAGCCGACGCCGAGCACGACGAAGGGAGCCGTCACGAGCCAGGCGAGGAGCCGCATGGAGCGCGTCGCGTCAGGCCGACAGCTTGGCCTCGAGGTGGCGGATCGCCTCCTCGCGCGACTCGAACACGGGGAAGACGTCGAGGACGCCCATCGTGCCGAGCGTGGAGCGTACGAGGCGGTTCGCCCGGGCGACGGCCATGTGGCCGCCCACCTCGGCGAGAAGGCGGCGGGCGTGGAGCAGGAAGCCCAGCGCGGTCGAGGGCAGGATCCCCACGCCGAGAAGATCCCAGAGGAGGGCACGCGCCCCGTCCTGGACCACGGCATCGAGGCGGGCCTCGAAGTCGGGCAGGGTCGTGACGTCCATGTCGCCCACCGGGCAGAGCACGACGACCGGCCCCTCGTGTTCCATGTCGATCTGCATCGCGGAGAGTGTACGACGGCGGCACCCGAGAGGAATACCCCGACAGGGGCGAGGGGGCGGGAAGGGGCCCCTGAGCCCGCCCGGATACCGGGGGCGGGCCGGTACACTCCCCCGATGGACGGAATCCGGATCGTCTTCTTCGACGCGGGAGGCACCCTCCTCGAACCCTGGCCGCCCGTGGGGGACGTCTACGCCCGGGCCGGCCGGCGGTACGGGCTCGACGTGGGGCCGGTGGAGGTGGTCGACGCGTTCCGGGCCGCGTTCATGGGCAAGAAGCTGGACGGGCGGCCGCAGGACCGCGCGTGGTGGCGGCAGGTCGTCGATCAGACGTTCGGCGTCTTCGGGGCGGCGTCGGATCCGGACGCCCTGTTCGACGACCTCTACGACCACTTCACCCACCCTTCCTCCTGGCGCCTGTTCGACGGCGCGGCGGAGGTCGTCGCGGCGTTGCAGGCGCGCGGCTACCGCACGGGCCTGCTCTCGAACTGGGACGACCGGCTCCCCGAGCTGCTCGACGGGTTGCACCTGCTCCGGGAGCTGGAGCCCCGGGTGATCTCCTACCGCGTCGGCGTGGAGAAGCCCCACCGGCTCATCTTCGAGACGGCCCTGGCCGAGGCGGGCGTCGCCCCCGAGGAGGCGTTGATGGTGGGCGACGACTGGGAAGCCGACATCGTGGGCTCCCGCGCCCGGGGCATGCACGCCGTGTACGTCGAGCGGCACGGGCACAGGGCGCCGGACGGGCCGAGCATCGGACACCTCGGGAGCCTGCTCGACCTGTTGCCCCCCACGAGCGGTCCGGATCAGGGCGTGCGCCAGGCGACGTAGGGCGTCTCGCCGCCCGACACGAGGACGATCGCGCCGTCCGGGCCCTCCGCCATGCCCGACCACGGCCCCGCGCCTTCGACCTCGGGACCCGGCACGCCGCGACCCGCACGCACCGTGGACTTCCAGCGGCCCGGGCGCACGGGGTGGATCAGGCCGCGATCGCTGCCGCGAACGACGAGGAACCGCCGCTCGGCGCGCAGGAAGCCGCCGACCGCGCCGGCCCGGCCGTCCGCACCGAGATCGACGCGGAACGCGCCCAGCACGAGGCCGTACCGGTCCAACGCGTGGACGTGGAGCGTGCCAGCCGCTTCGGCGCTCCGCTCGATGGCGTACAGATCCTCGGTCCGGGGGAACCTGCCGACCGCGGCTAGGCCGGCGACGCCCGGACCCTGATCGCGCCAATCGGAGGCCTCGGACCGCGAGCGCTCGGCACCCGGCAGGACGAAGGCGCGGTCGATCCGGAGAGCGCGCCACTCCCGCTCGGGGGTCTGCAGCATGCGGCCGGCGTAGGCGACGCGGTACGTACGTTCCGCGAGGAAGACGAAGTCCGGCGCCTGGACCGCGATGCCCTGGAAGTCGACCGGCTGGCTCCAGAGATCCCCGAGTCGGTACCCCTGGGCGGCGAAGGCATCGCCGCCACGGAGGATCGAGCCCTCGTCGACCACGAGGGGGATGCGTCGGGCCTTCAGGGTCGTCCCGTTCTCCACCTCGGCCGGCTCGAAGAGCACGTCGAACACGGCTCGCTCGGGGCCGGCCGCCACGAGGAGATGGCCTTCGAGCGCGGCGGTCCCCGAGGCGCCGCGGAGTCCCTCGAGCCGTGCGTGCCGCCAGCGGCCCCGGCCGGCGGGCCCGCCTGCCCCCTCCGTCGCCTCGTCCCCACACGACGACGCGAGGAGCAGAGGCACGAGAAAGGCGGCGACGAGTCGCTTCACGTGGGCCTCCCGCCCGGGACCTCTTCGATGGGCCGGAGCAGGGCCCGCCGGTGAGGCTCCAGATCCTCGCACAGGGTAGCGAGCGTCCGGTGGAGCTCGGGATGCACGGCATCCGGCCACACGTCCGCGCCCGGCACGAGCACGAACGCCTGGGAAGCCAGCTGCGGGTCCGGGAGGCGCCACGTATCCAGGTCGAGGACGAGATCCCCCATGAGCACCACGTCCACGTCCATCGTGCGCGGCGCGTAGCGGTCCGCCACCCGCCGGCGACCCAAGGCCACCTCCGTCCGGCGACAGGCCTCGCGCAGGGCGCGCGGCGGCAGGTCGGTCGCGATCCGGACGGCGAGGTTCACGAAGTCGGGGTGGTGGCCGGTTCCCCCGACCGCCGGCGAACGGTACCAGGGCGAGACGGCGAGGACCCGGTGCCTCGCTCGCAGGAGCTCCAGGGCTCGGGGCACGTAGAGCAAGGGCTCCACGTTGGAGCCGAGGGACAACAGGGCCTCGCGGTCGCGGCGCTTCACCTCGGTGCCGACGGGCGCTCGCCGCGGACGATCTCGATGCCGACGTTCTCACTGAACCGCACGGCGCCGGGCTTGCTCACGCGCAGGCGGAGCCACGTGACGCCGAAGTCGCGCTGCACGATCTCGGCCAGCCGGACGGCGAGCGTCTCGATGAGGAAGTACGAGCTCTCCTCGATGTGCTGGAGGATCCGCTTGGCGATCGTCTTGTAGTTGAGCGCCTTCTCGATGTCGTCCGCGGTTGCCGCGGCGTCGGCGTCGCAGGCCATCTCGAGCGTGACGCGGATCGTCTGCGGCTTCTTCCGCTCCCACGCTTCGATGCCGACGATCCCTCGGGCTTCGAGGCCTTGCAGGAAGATGGTGTCTCTCATCGCGCTTTCCGGGAGTGCGGCGCGCAGGCCGGTCACCCCTTCCTCAGGAGCCGCCGCGGCCCAGCACGTACTCCGCCGCCTCCTCCACGGTTTGGAAGTGGGGCATCACCGAGTCCAGCCCCACCGTCCGAATCAGCTTGACCACGGAGCGTCGTCCACCCGCGAGCGCCACGGCTGCGCCGCGCCCGTCCAGCGTCTGCCCCACGAATACGAGGCGTCCGAGGCCCGAGCTCGTGATGAAGGAGACCTCCGAGAGATCGATGACGAGTCCCGGCGACGTGCTCTCCAGGTGGGGAGCCGCCAGGGCGTCGAAGGCCTCTTCCGCAGCTGCGGTGAGCTCGCGGGGGGGGCACAGGACGGGGACGTCGGGGACGGTCACTACGCGGAGTCTGACATGAAGACGGGGCCGGGGGCCAGCCGCGTACCCGATGGGTGGTTCAGAGCTGGAGATCGTCCACGGCCCAGACGCCGTCCCGGCAGCGGAGGATCACGGTCCGGAGGGTCCCCCGCGGATCCGAGTACTCGACCACCACGCCGTCTCCCTCCGGCAGCCGCCGGGTCGCCCTCCTCGCCGGGACGGGCGGGCGCGGATCCGCGAGGAGCAGGAAGGACCACGCGTCCTTGAGCGAACCGTGCCTGGCCGCGTCGACCTCGGCCGGATCGAGGGTGCCGCGGTGCTCCGCCGCGAGGTCGAGGATCCGCCGGCCCTGGACGGGATCCTGGAGACGGTGCTGGAAGTCGCGCAGGGTGTCCTCGAGCCGCCGGCGACCGCCCGGGGAGAGCAGCGGCCTGAGTGCCTCCAGGTCGCGCGCCGACACGGCGCGCATGGCGGCGTCGTACACCGACTCGTAGCGGGAGAGATCCAGCCCGTCCCGCCCGCCGCAGCTCGCGAGCAGGAGGGCGAGCACCACGAGAGCGGACCGGAGCGGACGCGACATAGGCCGGCATGGTATCCCGCATCCTCCGCGAAGCGCGCTCGACGAGGGCCGGGGGCCCGCAGGTCGGGGCGCGTCCGCCCCCGGCCGTACGCTGCCTCGCAACGTGCTGGCGCCGCGCGACCTCGACCTGGCCTACCGGCAAGCCCTCGACGCGGTGGGCCGGGCGCTCCGCATCCCCGCGTGGCCCGAGGTTCCCGTACGGTGGAACCGGAGGCTGCGCCGTGCCGGCCGGGCGATCATCGAGGGGCACGGCAATGCCTTCCGGCGGGCTTCCATCGAGATCTCCCCCGCCTACTTCGAGGTCTATCCCGAGGACCTCTACGGGATTCTCGTCCACGAGGCGGTCCACGTGGGCCTGGCGCTGAGGGGCCTGCCCTTCGGGCACGGCCCGGACTTCCGGAACGCGTGCGGGACGGCGGGGGGACAGTTGCACGGCCGGGCGCTGCCCGGGCGCGTGTACCGCTACCGGTGCCCGGTCTGCGAGAGCATCCTCGAGCGCTACCGCCGCCTCGCCCGGGACCGCTGGTGCGCGGTCTGCGCGGAGGCGGCGGGCGGACGCGAGGGCGTGGATCCCTACAGCCCGGTCCGGGCCCTCGTCCTCGTCGGTACCGCCTTCAAGGGGCCTGAACCGAGGCCTTGACGGCGTATCCCCTTCCAGGGAGGAATGCGCTACCCTGTGGCAACCAGGCATACGAGGGAGTTCACGCAATGACCGCCCCGAGATCGACGTTCCTGCTCCTGCTCGTCGCCGCCTGCCTCGCCCTGACGGCGGGGCCGGCGTTCGCCGAGCCCGAGGAAACACCCCCCACCGCGCCACCCGCGGACACGGCCGACGAAACCGAACCGACGGACGAGCTCCCGGCAGTCGACGAGGCGGAAGAGATCGTCGATCTCGCGCAGGCGGCGTCCGGACACCTGCCCAGCACCGCCGGCCCGAAGATCCCGCGGATCATCGGCAGGATGCCGCGCGAGGCGAGCCGGACGTTGAGCGCCTGGCGTCTGCGCCTGGAGAACGTGCTCACGGCCCCGGCCTACGTCGGCCGCGTCGTCGACCAGCACCCGGACGCCGGCTCGACGCTCGCGCCCGGCGAGGTCGTCACGCTGGTCGTCGGCATCCCGACGTTCCCATCCCGCGACCACACCCGCGTGCCTGCGATCGAGAGCCTCGCCTTCGAGGCGGGCATCGCCGCGCTACGCGAGCAGGGCTTCGACGTCATGCTCCGTGCCGTCGAGAGCTACGACCGCGACGAGGGCGTCGTGCTGGCCCAGGCGCCGCGTCCCGATTCCGTCGCGCCGCGTGGCAGCAAGGTGACCGTCCTGGTCGGCAAGGGCGGCCTGGGCGACCCGGTGGAGCCCCTCCCCGCGACGACGGAGGAGATCGTCGACATCGACGAGACCGCGCCGCCCGCCGAGCCGCCGGTCGTCGACGAACCTCCGGTGCCCCCGGCCGAGGAGCCCCCGGCCGAGGAGCCCCCGGCCCCGGAGGGCGAGCTTCCTGTAGTCGATGAAGCGGAAGAGACCGTCGATCTCGCGGAGGCTACGTCCGGGCAACTGCCCGACACCGACGGCCCGAAGATCCCGAGGGTCGTCGGCAGGATGCCGCGCGAGGCGAACCGGACACTGAGCGCCTGGCGTCTGCGCGTGGAGAACGTGCTCACGGCCCCGGCCTACGTCGGCCGCGTCGTCGACCAGCACCCGGACGCCGGCTCGACGCTCGCCCACGGGGAGATCATCACGCTGGTCGTCGGCATCCCGACGATGCCGTCCCGCGACCACACCTGCGTGCCTGCGATCGAGAACCTCGCCCTCGAGGCGGGCGCGGCCGCGCTACGCAAGCAGGGCTTCGACGTCGTCCTCCAGGCCGTCGAGAGCTACGACCGCGACAAGGACGTCGTGCTGATCCAGACGCCGCGTCCCGATTCCGTCGTACCGCGCGGCAGCGAGGTGACCGTGCTGGTCGGCAAGGGCGGCCTGGGCGACCCGGTGGAGCCCCTCCCCGCGACGACGGAGGAGATCGTCGACATCGCCGAGACCGTGCCGGCCGACGAGCCTCCGGCGCCCGTCGTCGAGGACACGCCCGTGCCCGTGCCCGTCGAGCCGGCAAGGCCCAAGATCATGCTGCGGGTACCGACGCTCGTCGGCCCGGCCACCGGCGAGACCTCCCCGTGCGCGTTCGGCTCGACCTTCCGGTGGGGCAGCATCCCCGGCGCGACGACCTACGAGTGGGAGCTCCAGGTCGAGGCGCGGGACGGCACCTGGAGCACGGCGGCGACCGAAACCGTCGAGGGCAGCAGCCACCGCCCGAAGCGCATGGAAGCCGGAAGCTACCGTTGGCGCGTGCGCGCGCTGGCCGACGACGCCGAGAGCGGCTGGAGCAGGTTCCGCACGCTGCACATGTACGGCCCGTAAACGGCACGCACCTCCGCACTCGATCCGCGACGAGGCGGGCGGCCCGGCCGCCCGCCCTCCTTCATGCGGTGATCGAGTACCCCCCGTCGACGGTGAGGGTCTGTCCCACCATCATCGAGGCGAGCGGGCTGGTCAGGAACAGGACGGCGTCGGCGACGTCCTTCGGCTCCGTGAGCCGCCCGGCGGGGGTTCGCCTGGCGCTCTCCTCCAGCAGCTGCTCGCGGTTGGGGAAGTGCTTGAGCGCCTCGGTGTCGACGACGCCCGCGGAGAGGGCGTTGACGCGCACCCCGCGCGGCGCGAGCTCGACCGCGAGGTGACGAACGAGGCTCTCGAGCGCGGCCTTGCTCGCCCCGACGGCCGCGTAGTTCGGGATGGCCCGGACGGCGCCGATGCTCGAAACCGCCACGATGCTCCCTCCCGCTTCGCCCATCAGGCCCACCGCGTGCTGGGCGAGCGAAAGAAGCGCGCCCGCGTTGATGTCCATCGTCCACGTCCAGTGGCGATGCGTCAGGTCCATGGCGGGGCGGATGACGCCCGACGCCGCGTTGCTGATCAGGATGTCGAGTCGCCCGGACTCACCTGCGAGCTGCTCGAACAGCGCGCCGTGGTTGTCGACCTTCGCGACGTTGCCCTTGAACAGGAGGGCCCTCCGCCCGAGGGCCTCGACGGCCGCCGCGGTCTCGGCCGCCGGCTCGCGGTTGCGGAGGTAGTTGATGGCCACGTCGCAGCCCGCCTCGGCCAGGCGGATCGTGATGGCACGGCCGATCCCGCGGCTGCCCCCGGTGACCAACGCCTTGCGTCCCGTGAAATCCAAGGTGGTCGCAGGCATGGTTCCCTCCCCCATCACGTGGGAACGGTACCCTACGGGCAGCGGAGAGGGCCGTGCCCCGGTCCGCACCCACGACGGAGACCGATGGAACCGTCCGCGCGTCACGTGATCCTCGTCCTCGCCCTGGCCGGCGCGCTGCTCCTCGTCCAGGGCTGCGGGGGAGGGGACGAGGACCGTCTCACGGCGTCCCCCACCCGGATCGAGTTCGGCCGCATGCTGCACGGCGACGTGTCCGAGAGGACGCTGACGCTCACGAACCGGGGACCCGTCGACGTCTCCATCACGCACGTGTCGGCCAACTGCAGCTGCATCGAGCACCACCCCTTCGGCAGGCTCCTGCACCCGGGCGAGGAACGTACCCTGACGATCTTCCTCCTTTCGGGCGCCGTCGGCACGGGACCGCTCCGAGGCAAGCACCTCGACATCGTGAGCTCCGACCCGATCCGTCCCCATCTGCAGGTGGAGCTCGGCGGCGAGATCGTCCAGTCGATCACCGTCCTGCCCGTCACCCTGGAGCTGGGGACCCTCGGGGCCCCGCCGAGCCTCGAAACGCAGCTCGTCCGGGTCCGCCCGGGGCCCGGGATGGAGGTCGAGCTCGTCCGCTACCGCGGCCAGCCGCAGGAGCAGCTGGAGATCGAGACGGTGGAGGTGGACGCCGGAGTCGACTTCTCCGTACGCTGGAAGCCCCCCGTGGAGCACGGCCGGGGCCGTTTCCTGGGCTCACTGGAGATTCGCACGCGCGTGTCGGGCGCAGGCTTCGAGCCCAGGGAACTGAAGCACGTCGTTCGCATCCAGGGAGAGTGGCCCCGCCGTTGAGCGGAGGGGACGCGTGAAAGGGCCAGATGGTGTCGCGGTCGGGTCTGCTGCTCCTCTTCGTCGTCGTGCTCGCGTGCAGCGCCGTCGTCTGGCTCCTGCTGGGCGACGACCTGGGCGGCGACGGCTCCGCGATCGATCGGCCCGACCCGTCGGGCGGCGGCGCGGGAGACCTGCTCTCCGGGCTGGACGCCGGTCTCCACGGACGCTCGGACGCGCGCAGCGCGGAGGAGATCGCGGCCGAGCAGGCGGCCCGCGAGGCCGCGGCGGCGCTCCCCGCGTTTCCGCGCTCCGAGGGGGTGTTCGGGCGGGTGATGAACGCATCGGACGAGCCGGTCGCGAACGCGACCGTGAAGTTGACGGTCGGCTCCTTCGCCTACCGGAGATGGGCCGTGCCCGATCCACCCGCCATCGCAACGGCCGAGACGGACGCGGCGGGGAACTTCCTCGTCGGACCCGCGCCGCCGGGGCGGCTGCGCGTACGTGTGGAAGCGGAGGGCTACGCCCCCACGCTGCAGGACGTGAAACGGCGCGGCTACCGGGTCGACGTGATCCTCGACCGGGGCGGCGCCCTCGACGTGACCGTGAAGGACGCCGAGGGCGACCCGCTGCCCGGAGCCCGCGTCCTCCACCAGGCGGGAGCGGTCGTCACGGACGCCACGACGGACGACGCCGGCAACGTCTTCTTCCCCGGGCTTCCGACCGGGACCGGCACGCTCCTCGTCAGCGCGGAGGGTCACGCCGGCATCCAGCAGAGCGACATCGGGATCGTGCCCGGTAGCCGGGAGCACCGGACCGTCGTCCTCGGCAAGCCCCTCGTCGTCGAGGGACGCGTCCTCGACCAGGAGACGGAGCGCCCCGTCGAAGGGGCTCGCCTGACCCTGCGATTCCCCAGGATGCCCTGGATCGACGACCTGGAACCCATCACGTCCGACGCCGATGGACGCTTCGAGACGGAGGTGCCCCTGCCCGTCGGTCAGAGCATGGACATCGGCATCGAGGCCGACGGGTACGCCACGACCCGCGCCTGGTACCAGGTAACCGACACCGGCGACGGCCGGATGACCCTCGAGCTGAAGCTCGTCGGCGGGAGCGGGAAGATCCGAGGTGAGGTCGTCGACGCACGCGGCAATCCGCAGGCGGGGGTCAAGGTCACCTACATGACCGGCCGGAGCAGTCAGGAGGCTCCCGAGACCACGACGAAACCCGACGGCTCCTTCGTGCTGCCGCCCACGCCCTGGAGCACGCGCCCCGGAAGCCAGGTCCAGGTCGTGGCCATCGCCGAGGGAGGCGGCGTGGGCATCGCCTACGCACGCCTGCCCAAGGAGGACGAGCGCGTGGCGCCGCTGACGGTCCGGCTGGCCGGAACGGGCACGGTGCGAGGCCGCGTGTCCGATCCCGAAGGCCAGCCCATCCCGGGCGCGCTCGTCAGCCTCGTCGTCGACTGGTCGGAGACGATGAAGCGCGCGCGGAACCACCCGGGCCAGAGGCAGGTGTGGCAGGTTCTGCGCGTGGTCCAGGATCCCCGCTACGCACGGCTCGACGAGGTCACGGACGACGAGGGCGCCTTCGTCCTGGCCGGCGTCCCGGTCGCCGCGTACCGCGTATCCGCCTCGTTCGGACTCGACAGCGTGACCGCGGAAGACCTCGTGGTCGTCGAAAGCGGCGCGACGGTGAAGCAGGACATCGAGCTCGGCGAGGGCGCCTCGATCGAGGGGTTCGTCCTCGACAGCGAGGGGCTCGCCGTTCCCGGCGCGCGGGTCACCGCCTACCCCGAGCAGGGACGCGGCGGAGGGGGGCGGCTCACCCGGCTGAGCGCGCGCAGCCAGAGCGACGGCCACTTCGTGCTGCACAACGCGTCCTACGGCGTGTACACGATTCGCGGATGGGCGGGCGGGTACGAGTCCCAGTCCCTGCGCGGGGTCTCACCCGGCCAGAGCGGCATCACGCTCACCATGACGCCGCTCGGGTGGATCGACGGCGTGGTCCAGTACCAGGGCCGGCCCTACCAGGGCACCTTCACCGTCACGGCGAAGCCCGTGCGCGAAGGAGGCACCCCGGGGATGGAATCCTCGCGGTTCTTCCCGGGCGGCGGCAACCGGAACACCTTCCACACCGACGACGGGGGGTTCACGCTGCGCAGTCTCAAGGCGGGCGAGTACGACGTGGCGGCGCAGACGCCGGGTGGACTCATCGTCGCGAACGTGCCCCGCGTCCGCGTCGCCGGCGGTCGGGGATCCAGAGCGGCGATCGATCTCGTCGGAGGGGCCATCCTCAGCGGCACGCTGGTCGACGACGCGACGGGCGAGAAGATCGTGGGCGCGCAGGTGAACGTCCGTGGCGCGCCGGGTGCCGACGCCCCCCCCACGACGGCGCACGCGCGCACCGACGCCTCGGGCAAGTACGTCGCGCGCGGCCTCTCCACGGGCACGTACGTCGTCTACGTCTACCCGCCCAGCGGCATCCAGTTCCACCAGTCGGTCGAGCTCCAGGCCGGCGAGGAACGGATCCTCAACCTCAGGGAGCGCGCCTCCGGTGCCGTCCGTGTCTACGTGCGCGACCCGGCCGGCCGGCCCGTGGAATCCGCCACCGTACGCGTCAAGAGCGAGGCCGGTCCGGAGATCTGGCCGAACTGGCAGGCGCTGCGCCGCGAAGGCGTCCAGATGGACGGCCGCGGGTGGAGCGGCATGATCCGCACCGACGCCTCGGGGGCGAACCTGAGGCGCCACGTCCCCCCCGGGCGCTACCGGGTGTCGGCCGACAAGCGGGGCATGCAGACGGCCGAGGCGAAGTGGGTCGACGTCGACTCCGGTCGCACCACGGAGATCGAGATCGTCCTGGCGCCCACCGAGGGCGGCGCCGAGCCCCGCTGAGCCCGGACCGCCCATGAGCCCGGGAGGGCAGTGTCCTCGTTGGACCTTCGGCACTCGAGCAGGAGCGTCCTCCGACAGACCCCGTTCCATCCTGTCCCCCCGTGTGGCTAGACTAACAGAATACGAACCTATGAGATTCCCAGCCGTGCCGGCGGTGATGGCTTTCGACCCGGCAGCCAGAAAGTCAGGGAGCAGGGCCGCGAGGGGAGCCGAAGATGGGGACGTCGCGTCACCGCCCGAAGCCGAGAGGAGATGCCCAGGGGTTCTTCCTCGTGACGGAAGAAGCGCAGGATCCGTCGGATCCCACAGGGCGGAAGCTCGTCCTGGTGCGCGTCGAAGTCACGACGATGAGTCGCCTGGCCATTGCTGCGGAGGCAAAGACCTTCGATGTTCGAACGGCCAAGGAGATCCTGGAGCATCCGCATCAGGTCTGGCGCGGCATCCGGCCGGCGCGAGAGTGCGAGTGGGGTTGGTGCTACGTTGGGAGGACCTCCACGGCCCACGACAGGCGCGGCAACACGTTCAGCTTGGGCGAAGACTGGCTCTTCGTCGCGTTTCTCTCGCCACGCTTCACGCTTCTGGAGTGGGGGCGTGAGAGACCTTCAGAGGACGATCCCGATCTCCCGGCGACCTGCCAGATCAGGCTTGGAGAACTCGTATGGCCGAAGAGATGACCAGCCTCGAGGGCTTCCTCGACAAGCTGCAGGAGCAGCGCCGTCGTCAGTCCATGCCCTGTGGCTGGATCAGCGCCGAGGGTGACTGCGCGTTCTTCTACCTGGAGCCCGATCCCCACTATCGGCAGCGCGTGGATGACCTCCTGACGCTCTACCGCGCCCACGAGGACGACCGGATCGTGGGTGTGGAGATCAAGGGGGTGAAGGAACTGCCTGCACACGACGCCTTGGCAGTCGTCGTGGAGGATGGAGAAGTCGAAGTCGTGCAGCTCTTGCTCCTGACCTTTGGACGTGAGGCTCGAAGTCTGGATCTGTCCACCCTGGCCGAGCGCACACGCCACTACTCCGAAGCCCTGGCCGCCTTCCAGGGGACGGGGAGGAAGAGACCACGGATCAACGTCGAGGAGTTGATGGGCGCTTGACCCCTCGGCTCAACCTGTCGGGACCGGCTCGACGTACCTCGCCGCGCCCGACGGAGCGCTCCGACCCGCAGCGGGTACCGAATCGGCCACCGCGCGGCCACCCGGGAATGCGAGACCGAACACGGGAAACGGCGGTGGGGTGGCACGCCCACCACTCCGGTCGCACCACGGAGATCGAGATCGTCCTGGC
>JAUXCH010000024.1 GCA_030618975.1 Planctomycetia bacterium | reverse complement strand
GAGGCCCTCCCGCGCGCGAAGGAGCCCGAGCCCCTGTCGGCCCGGGCGAGCGCGGGGCTCGCGCGCGGCCACCGGCAGCGCATGCTGGTGTTCCGCATGCGGGCCGCCACCCTGCGGGAGCCGAAGCCGCCGCCCGAGGCGGACCCGGAGGGCTGGAAGGCCCTGACCCCCGAGGCGCGGGGCGAGGCCTTCGTCGCGTGGCAGGAGCAGGCGAACGCGGTCCGCGCATTGCGTAACCAATGGCTGAAGCGGGAGTTGCGGGAGATCCAGGCAGCCCTGCTCCTCGATCCGGAGGCCGAGGGGAACGACGAGCTCGAGGCGCGGCTCGCGCGGCTCGGCGAAAACGACCCGGAGGTGCTCCGCGAGGCCTACCAGGAGGCGCAGGGGCTCTTCGACGAGGGACGCGAGCTCTATTCCCGGGGGCGCCTGGTCGACGCCCTGGCGAGGTTCAGGGAGGCCACGAACGTCTACGGGAACCACCTGACGGCCCACGTGTACACGGTGCTGGCGTTGCACCAGCTGCTGCTCGTCCCGGGCGACGGTGGCGAAGAGGCGGCCGACCTCGAGGCGCGCTACTGGCACGAGGCCTTCGAGGCGCTCCGGGCCGCCGACGTGCTCGACCCGCACGAGCGCTTCCCCGACCGGCACCGCGTGCGGGGGTTGCTGAACGAGCTCAGGTGGCGGCGGGAGGGGCGCGACGACGCGCGCGTTGCGGCACTCAGGGCGTACGGGCGCTTCCTCCGGGCGATGGAGGGCGTGGGTCGCGGGACCGAGGACGCGGTGAAGGCCGCCCGGCGCCGCATGACGCGGCTCGAGGCGGAGTAGGCGGTGGCGACGGCGGGTGGTGCCCGGGGCCCGGGTCCCGAACGGGCCTTCGCCGCCGCGCTGCCGGCCGGGACCGGCGAGGTGGTGCTCGCGGCCGAGGAGTCCCACCACCTCGTTCGCGTGCGCCGTGCCCGGGCCGGAGACCCCGTCGTGCTCTTCGACGGCGAGGGGGGGACCGGGCTCGGACGTCTCGTGGGGGCCGCCCCGCGGCGCGCCGTGGGCGCGGTCGGGGGGCCCTATCCCGGCCGGGCGCCGGCCCGCCCCCTGGTCCTCGCGGTCTCGCTGCCCGAGGCGGGGCGGGCCGACGACCTCGTGGCGACCCTCGCCGAGCTCGGCGTGAGCCGGCTCGTGCCGTTCCTCGCGGCGCGGACGCCACGGGGACGCGAGGCCCTGCCCGGGCGCCGCCACGACCGCTGGCGCCGGCTCTGCCGCGAGGCCGCGAAGGTCAACGGGCGCAGCCGCCTGCTCGAGATTGCGGCATCGACGACGCTCGAGGCCGTGCTCGCCGAGGCCCCGGCGGCCTGCCTGCTGGACCCGGATCCCGCCGTCCCCCGGCTCGCCTCCGTCCTGCCCGTCGAGGGCGCGCTACCCTGGCTGATCGTGGGCCCGGAGGGCGGGTTCACCGCGGGCGAGGTGGCGAGCGCCGAGCGGGCGGGAGCTTCTCGCGTCCGACTGGGCACCGTGGCGCTCAGGACCGGCACGGCCGCCGTCGCGGCCGCCGCGCAGGCGCTCGGGGCCTGAAACTCCGATTTCGCATGGCCTCGCGTTTGCGTGGAGCCTTCCATGGTGGCGGCAGCTCTTCGTCTGTTCCTCAAGAGCCAGGGCGGCGGGGAGGAGAAGGTCTACGACATCGAGGCGCCCTCCGTCGTGGTGGGCCGGGACCCCGAGGCCGGGATCGCGGTCGACGACCGGACGCTCAGCCGGCGACACTGCCGGATCTACCTGGGCCAGGACGGCTGGCGCCTCACGGACCTCGGGTCCCGCAACGGCACCTTCCTGAACGGGCGGCTGATCCTCGACGAGCTCCTCGAAGGCGGGGACCGCATCGAGATCGGGGAGACGCACATGGCGGTCTTCCTGCCCGGCGACGACGAGCGAGGCGGGCACCGCGAGGCCCTCGAGGCGATCGTCGAGGAGAGCAGCTCCCACAGGCGCCACGCCGACGCGCGCCGGGAGATCCGTGCCCTGACGCGCCTCATGGAGCTGAACGAGAAGATCAACGCCCTCAAGGACGAGGATCAGTTGCTGGCGGGCGTACTCGACGCCGCCATCGAGCTGACGGATGCGAGCCGCGGTTTCCTCCTGCTCAAGCAGGCGGATCACTTCGTGGTCCGGCGTGCCCGGTTGCCGCACCGGCGGGATCTCGACGACGCGGAGGCCAGCCTCTCCGTCAGCGTCGCCACACGCGTGATCCAGGAGGGACGGAGCATCCTGGCCGAGAACGCGCTGGCCGACGAGCGCTTCGACGGACTGGCCAGCATCGCGAACCTGCAGCTGAGATCCCTCCTTTGCGTTCCGATGCGCAGCCTCGGTGAGGTGCTCGGGGCCCTCTACCTCGACAACCCGCACGAGCGGGGCACCTTCGACGGCTGGGACGTACGCGTCCTCGAGAGCTTCGCGGTCCTCGCGTCCATCGCCATCCGCAACGCCCGCCAGCGCAAGGAGATGGCCGTCCGGCGCCGCGAGGCGGTGCGCCAGGCGCGCCGGATCGAACGGCTCAACGACCGGCTGAAGAAGGCCCTGAGGATCCGGACGAACGCGCTCCGGCGCGCCCGCGAGGAGCTCGCGAAACAGGCGGACGAGCTGGGCCTCAAGTACACGTACGACCAGATCGTGGGCCGGAGCCCTGCGATGGCCCAGGTGCTGAGGCTGGCCGATCGCATCACCGACCTGAAGATCCCCGTGCTCATCGTGGGCGAGTCCGGCACGGGCAAGGAGCTGCTCGCCCGCGCCATCCACTTCAACGGGCCGCGCCGGCGCCACCGTCTCGTGGGAGAGAACTGCGCCGCGATCCCCGAGAACCTCATGGAGAGCGAGTTCCAGGGGTACGAGCGGGGAGCGTTCACCGGTGCGAACCGCGACCACGCCGGGCTGTTCGAGCAGGCCCACCAGGGCACGCTGTTCCTCGACGAGGTGGGCGAGATGTCCCCTGATCTGCAGAAGAAGTTCCTGCGCGTGCTGGAGGAGGGCGAGGTGCGGCGCCTGGGCGGAAAGGCCCCGATCCCGGTCGACTTCCGCCTGGTCTCCGCCACGAATCGGGACCTGGGGGCGCTGCTCGCGTCGGGTGGCTTCCGCGAGGACCTCTACTACCGCATTGCGGGGGTCGTCATCGAGCTGCCGCCGCTCAGGGAGCACAGCGAGGACGTCGCGCCGCTGGTCGCCCACTTCCTGCGCGAGCTCGGCGAGTCCGCGCGCGGGCTCAGGATCGAGCCCACCGCGCTCGACCTGCTCGTCGCCTACGAGTGGCCGGGCAACGTTCGCGAGCTGAGGAACGAGGTGCAGCGGCTGGTCGCTCTCCAGGTCGGCGGCGACGTCCGTCCCGAGCACCTGAGCCCCCGCATCCTCGCGTACCGGCCGCCCGACACGAGCCGCGCGCCACCGTGCGGGCTGCGCGGTCTCGTCGAGGATCTGGAGCGTCGGGTCATCCGAGCCTCGCTGCTCAGGCACGGGTGGAACAAGAGCCGTTCCGCCGCCGAGCTGGGCCTCTCGCGCCTCGGCCTGCGCAAGAAGCTCGAACGGTGGGGGTTGGACGCGGAGCAGCCGGCGAAGCCCGGACGAGGTTCCGGATCGGGCTCCTGATCGGCAACGATGTTACCGGCCCCTGCAAACTCCCCGACCCGCTCCCCGGGTGGCGCCACTTCGCCCGCGCGCCCAGCCCCTCGCGGTCAGGTCCCGGCCCTCGGCGACCCGCCGGGTGGGGACAGTGGAATACGCATTGCAGGTACCGGTGGTAGCCCAGTAGGGTGGCTCCGGGTGTCTCTCGGGTACCTTCTCGGGCACCATCGACGCGCTTAGCGGAGGATCTGCGAGCTCATGGCCAGGATCATCGTCATCACGTCCGGCGGCGAAGAGACCCTCGAACTCGCGCCTGGGCAGACGCTTACCGTCGGTCGCGATCCCGCCAACAAGGTGCCGCTGCCCACCGAGGCGGGCCTGTCCCGGCGGCATTGCCGGATCGGACCCCGCGAAGGCGGCGAAGAGGGGTGGGAGGTCGCCGACCTCGGCTCCACCAACAAGACGCGCGTCAACGGCCAGACCGTCCAGCACAAGGTCCTGGCCCACGGCGACGAGATCGAGATCGGCAGCGTCAAGATCCGGTTCGAGGATCCGGACGAGGAAAAGCGGCTCGAGGCCCTCGGGAAGGAGGGCGTCTGCTATCTCGAGTGGGTCTCGAAGGAGCACAAGGGCGAGCGCATCGTGCTCACGCGCAAGCAGACCACCGTGGGCCGCCGTGACACGAACGACGTCGCGCTCGACGACCGCATGGTCTCGGGACACCACGCCGAGATCGACCGCGACGTGAACGGCTACACCATCCGGGACCTGGGCTCGACCAACGGGACGCTCGTGAACGGCCAGCCGATCTCCGAGGCCCTCCTCACGCACGGCGCGCGGATCCGCATCGGCAACTCGCGGTTCGCGTTCAAGGACCCCTCGATGCAGGACGTCGAGGTGGAGCTGGCGCACTTCGAGGAGGACGACGGCTGGGGGATGATGGGGGAGATCGACGTCTCCCACGCGCGCGGCTCGCGCATGGGGATCCTCGTCGTGGCCCTCCTCTTCCTCGCCGCCGGCGCCGGCGGCTGGTGGCTGATGCAGCAGGAGGAGCGGGGCGCCGGCGGAAAGGACGTGGCGCGCGCCGGCCTGATCGAGAACGGCGACTTCGAGGACGACGTCGTCCCCTGGTCCGCCGATCGCGAGGAGGGTGTCGAGGTCCGCAGGCGGGAGAAGGGCGGACGGCCGGACGCCTGGCTGTCGGTGAGCAACCTGGGGCCGGAGGGCGAGGGCCTCGCCCGCGTCACCTACGACCGGGGGATCGAGACGACCGGTTCCCGACCGCTTCGCGTCCAGGCACTCGTGAAGGCCTCGGGAGGCGGAGATGCGGGAGATGCGGGAGGCGCGGAGCTCGTGGCGGTCTGGGCGAGCGAGCCGACCCCGGAGGAGCTGAAGGCCGGCGTCACCGACCTCGAGCGAAGCGACCTGCTCTTCGCGCCGACCGGTGCGTGGGGGAGCGTCGACACGGTGCTCGTCCCCCCCGTCTGGGCGCGCACGTTGCGCATCGGCCTCCGCCTGCCGGAGGGCGCGGGCGCGGGCATCGACACGCTGAGCGTGACTCCCGAGGGGCAGCACGAGGAGCGACCGGAGATGTCCGTGCGCACGTTCAAGACGGCCACGATCGACGAATCGGGCAGCCTGGATCTCGTCGGCAACCGCCGCATCCTGCTCACCGGCGTGCGACCCGTGGCGCGCCTTCCGGGGGGCCGGGTCCTGACCGACTTCCGGGCGACGGAGCTGGAGGTGGGCGACGAGGAGGCCGCGCTCGAGGGCACGTTTGCGAACGAGGAGGGTGAGGGGATCCCCGCCGCGCTCACGTGGAAGACGACCGTCGAGGGGCTGCGGGCCGAGCTCCGGTGCGAGCCTGCCGAGGCCGTCGGCTTCGACGCCGGAGTCCCGGCGGCGCACGTGGGCGGAACGGTCAGCGTGCTCGGCGATTTCCTGCCCCAGCGCGTTCCCGTGACCGCGGACGAGCCCCGGGGGAAGGTGTCTCGAACGCTCGTCGGCGATCCCGTCGGGGGCGCGACGGGCCGGGGAACCCTCATCGCGTTCGTCCAACCCGGCGACGCGGCCGTCGCCACCCTGGAGTTCCTGCCCTCGCGCGACGCGGGGCTGGTCGTCTTCCGCCACTGGGTCGCGGGGTCGAAGGCGTCGCTCGAAGTGATCAGCGACTTCACGAAGCAACGCAGCCAGGCCGAGCAGGCGCTCACCCAGGCGAGAAAGCTCGCGTTCACGGCCCCGGGGCGCGCCATCCAGGAGCTGAGCAACGTCGCGAACGCATTCCCCTTCGAGGAGCAGGTTCGCGACGAGGCGCTCAGGCTCGCCTCCGAGCTCGAGACCAAGGCGATCGCCGACGTGCAGGCGCTCGATTCGGCGCTGGCCGACTACCGGATCTACCGGTCCGGCGAGGCGCTCGCGAAGATGGAGGGCCTCACGGTCGAGCTCGCCGAGCGGTTCCTCGGCGCGGCGGGTCGCGGGGGCCGTCTCGAGGCGGAGATCTCGGAACTGGTGGCAGAGGCCCGCGAGGCCCGCAAGGAGTACGACGTCGAACACGCGCTGCCCGGCGTCGACCGTCTCGAACGGATCGCCGTCCTGCTCAGCGATTCCAAGGGGTACCAGCCCATGGCAGCCCTCTACTGGCGTACGTTGCTGAGGCGGTACGGGGACCTCGGGAAGGACGCGCCCGACATCGCGCGTCGCCTCGAGGCAGCCCGCCAGAAGCTCGGCGACCTCGAGAAGATCGCCGAGGTGCAAGAGGCTCTCCCGCCGGTCCCCAAAGCCAAGTAGACACCCCATCCATCCATGACCTGGGAAGGGCGCCGCCCTTCCCTCCTGAGAGCGGAAAGGTTCGCGCCCCATGGCCACGACAGGTCTTGGTGTCACGATCGGCAGCTACTCGCTGCGGGCCGTCAAGCTGCGACGCAAGGGCAGCGGGTACGTCGTCCAGCGGGTCTTCGCCGACCGGCTGAACGACGAAACGCGCTCCGTTGCGGGGCGTGCGCTTGCGGCGAAGAGCATCCGGGGGGCGCCCGCTACGGTGGGCCTCACCGGCCGGGACGTGATCATCCGGTACAGCCAGGTCCCGCCCGTCCCCGAGTGGCGTCTGCGTACGCTGATGAAGTTCGAGGTCGACGAAGTCGGCAGCCAGTCCGGCGGCGACGTCTCCGCCGACTACCGCAAGTTGAGACTGCCCGACCCCGAGGGCGAGCGTGCCGACGATACCATCCTCGTCGCGTTGGCGCGCAACACCTACCTCGATCGGCTCATCCGGTCGTGCGGAGCCGGCGGCGTGAAGGTGGGGGCCACCTGCCCGAACAGCATCGCGCTCTTCAACGCCTTCGCCGTGAACGCCACGTACGGCGAGGACGAGACGAGCCTGCTCGTGAACATCGGCGCCGAGGACCTGGACATCGCGATCCAGCAGGGCGGCGAGCTCTTGTTCGCGCGCAACGCGACGCCCGGCGGTGCCGCATTCACGGAGGCCATCCAGCAGGCCTTCAACACGTCGCCCGGCAAGGCCGACCAGATGAAGATCGCGAAGGGCGACGTGACGCCGCGCGGCCAGGCGAAGTATCCGGACCCCACCTCCGAGAAGGTGGCCAACGCCATCATGGGCGTCGCGGGCCAGCTCTCGTCGCTGATCCAGTCCACGCTGATGATCGCGCGGGCGCAGGCGAAGCTCCCCGATCTCAAGATCGATCGCGTGCTCCTGGCCGGCGGCGGCGCGTCGCTCAAGGGGCTCGACCTCTACCTGAAGCAGGCGATGGGGATCCCCGTCGAACGGCTCGACCCCTTCGCCATCAGCGACCTCTCCTCCCTGCCCGACGACGAGCGCGCGCTGGCCGAGAGGGCCCCCCACGAGTTCGCGGTTGCCGTGGGGCTGGCGCAGCAGCGGCTCGATCCCCTCGCGTTCGACCTCGAGGTGCTGCCGGCGGCCTTGCGCCGCAGGCGCGACTTCGTCACGAAGGGCGTCTGGGCGGCCGGCGCGGGCGTCCTCGCCCTCCTCATCCTCGGCGCGCTCTACCAGGGCCGCAACGCCGCTGGGGAGGAGGGGCGCGTGGCGTCCCAGAAGCTGCGCAAGCTGCGCCAGGACGCGGAGCGCCAGGACGGCCGCTTCCGGGACGTACTCGCCGTCGAGCAGGAGCTGGCCGTCAAGCACCAGCTCCTCGGTGACGTCCTGGCGCCCGGCACGCTCTTCGCCAGGACGTGGAGCGTCCTCGAGGACAACCTCGCTTCCATCCGCGACGTGTACATCAACGGCGTCCAACTCCACGTGGTCCAGCGCGCAAACGAGTTTCCCTACTACAAGGAGCGTCGCGGCGACAAGGCGAGCGGATACGAGAAGACGTCCAGGCGCCATGGGTTCCGGCGCGAACCGACCGTGATCGTGCGCGGCCGCATCTCCGGCAAGGAGGTGGCGGCCGCCGTGTATCAGGTCTTCGTCGAGGGCTGCTCTTCGAACGATCAAGGGCTCGTCGTCGAAACCCTGAAGCGGCTGCGGCCGGGGAGCGGGGGCCGGGACGCCACCTTCGAGCTCCTCTTCCGGCCCGGGTACGTGATCGAGACCGTCGTCGAGGATGGTGCCGATCCGATCCCCGTGCTGCTGACCGACCTGACGCTCGAGGACCCGGAGGATCCCCAGGCGATCCTGGGTCGCCGGGCCGACGGCGTACGGGTGCGGGTCCCCCTGGACCGGGCGACGAAACGCAGGAACCGGGACCTGATCGACGATCTGAAGGCGCAGGCCGAGGCGAGCGCCCCGGTCGAAGACGAAGACGAAGACGATGACGACGAGAAGAGGAACAAGTAGCGATGGACGAGCTCTGGCAACGCTATCGGTCCTTCCTCACGCCCGTGCTGATCGGGCTGGGCGTCTTCCTGGTGGGCCTCATCGCGGTCCACGTCCTGAGCGACGATCCGGACGCGTTGCGCGACCGCGTCTCGGGCGAGGCCCGGGTCGTCAAGCGCCTCGTCGAGCCCGACCGCTCGACGATCAGCGCGTTGCGGAGGAACCGGGACGCGCTCGAGGAGCGGGTGAAGGACTGGGCGGCCCGTCTCGACCAGGCCCACCTCGCCCTGGGGACGGACGCGATCCTCGACGTGGTCGTCTCGGACGCCCTGCGGGCCGCCATCCTCCGCGGCATCGACCCGCAGGCCCTCGCCGCCGCCGTAGCGGGCCCCGAGGCCGCGAGCAGCCGTCGGGTCCTCGAGCCCTTCGACGGCGACGCCACCGCGGCCGGCAGGGCGCTCGTGCGCTACGAGACCGTGCGCCAGGATCACTTGAACCTGCTGCGCACGAGCGATCCCAACGTCGGCTTCAGCAAGCTGCTCAGCGACGTCACGTCCGAGATCCGCGTGCGCGCGAACCGAGCAGACGTGGAGCTTCCGGGGGCGGGGCTCGGCCACGCGGGCGTCACCTCCGTCACGCGCGCCGTGCTGGCGCAGCGCCTGTTGAACCTCGCGCGGATCACGCAGCTGGTGGACCTGGCCATCCGGTCGGGCGTGCGGGCGATCACCGAGGTCCGCATCGAGCCGAAGCTCAACCCGCTGGGCGACGACGTCTTCCTCCGCGAGTGGCCGTTCACGGTCACGCTCCGCGGCGACATGGCGTCGCTCAGGCCCGTGCTCGCGTGGCTCACGGATCCCGCGAACCCGCTCCCGATCCACCACCTGGAGCTCGTCCAGCCGCCGCGCACCTCGCCGCTGGACGGCCAGGCCCAGCTGACGGTGCAGGCCGCCAGCATCCTCGTGAGGCCCGACGCGGGTCTCGCTCTCGATCGGGAGGAGGTCCGATGACCGTGCTCGCCGGCGCGTTCCTGACCTTTGTCGGTTTCCTGTTCGCGGGCGTCCTCGCCCTGCTCTTCGCGGTCGGGCTCGACCGCCGCATCGGCAAGGAGAAGGCCCTGCTCCTCGCCACGGGTCTCCTGTTGCTCTTCACGCTCTGGCAGTGCTCTCCCGGCGAGATCCAGGTGAAGAGGAGCGATCGTCCCCAGGCCGAGAAGGTCGTGCCGGCCGAGGTGCTGGACATCCGGGGCGACCCGTACATGAGGCCCTCGCTCGACCGCCCCGTCGACGGGCGCAACCCGTTCCGCAAGCACTCGGACACGCACCCGCTCCCGCCGATCCCGCTCCCGTTACCCCCGTGGTACCCGTTGTCCTTCGAGTTGCCGCCCACGGTGCCGGGGCCCGCTCCCGAGGCGCGTCGCCTCCTGCGTGGCGAGATGACGATGGCTCAGCCCGGGGACGGCTCGACGATCCCCGAGATCCCGGACCCGGTGTTCGCGGACTACACGCAGGTGCCGGACGACGTCTACGACTGGATCTTCTCGAGTGGCCGCAAGAACTACGTCTACATCCGGTCGATCCGCAAGGACGGACGGACGTTCGAGGAGGGCGATCGCGGATACGCCGACCGCCTGTTCGAGCTGACCGAGCGCCTGCCCGGCTGGGAGGGCATGCAGGTCGAGTATGCCCTCGTCGGCAGCGAGGAGATGGCGGCGAGGAAGCTGGACCGGACCGACTATCTCAAGGCCCGGACGCGCGGCGTCTCGACCGCCCCCGCGAACCAGCACGAGCGCTGGTTCGCCCGGCGAAGCGTCGACAATCTCTACCGCGAAACCCTCCAGGCCCACGGCCTCGGCACCGATCCGGCGTCGTCGACCGACACCGCCGCCCTCCAGGCGGCGGCCAGGAAGATGGCAGACGTCGGTCGTTCCGGCAAGGAGCAGCGCGAGGGCTGGCGTCGCGCCGTGACCCTGCTGGAGACGGCCCTCGAGCAGGCGCGGACGCGCGCCGCGCCCGCGAAGCGCGCAGAGATCCTGGAGCAGCTCGTCGAGGCGTACGTGGCGCTCAGGGACGAGCAGGCGGTGCTGCGTGCGCTCGCCGAGTACGCGCGCACCAGCCCCAACCGTCCGGAGCCCTGGCTCTGGCTCGGGCAGCTCCACCGGCGATCCCTCGGCATTCCCGGGGAGGCCCTCGCCTACTTCGAGGCCGCGCTGGCCCGTTCGCCGCGAAACGCCGACGCCCTGATGGGCAAGGGCGACGCCCTCACCGCGCTCGGGCACCACGAGGCGGCGCTCGACGCGTACCGCCGCGCGGGTACCCGCTACGCGGCCAAGGTCCGCGTGGCCGAGGCCCAGCTCAGGCTGGGCCAACTGCGGCAGGCGGCCGCGACCGTACAGGGCGCGCTCAACCTCGAACCCGAAGGTCCGCGTGCCCTGCTGGTCCACGGCGGCGTCCTCTACGCCGAGAGCGACCTGGAGAAGGCGCGCGAGACCTTCCTGCGAGCGGCCGTCGCCACCGGCTCCGACGCGCTCGAGTTCCGCGCCCAGGCCTGCTACGACCTCGGGCTCACGTGCTGGCGGCTGGGCCAGGCGGATGCCGCCGTCGCCGCGTTCGAGGCCTGCGAGAAGGCGCTGCGCCACGGTTCCTCGCCCTCCCGCTTCGCCGACGAGACGGTTTCCCCGGCGTTCGGCCGCGCGCTCGTCTCGTTGGCCGCCGAGAACACGGACGGCATGCGGACGGGGATGCAGGAGGCGCGCGAGGAGGCGCCCCGCGTCTCCTACCACGAAATGCTCGTGGGCATGATCGCCACCCGGCTGGGGGCGAACGCGGCGGCGGTACGCGCGTTCGACCGTGCCCTGAGACTCGTGCGCACCTACCCCGAGCTCGACGGCTGGCTCGCGAAGACCCGGCTGGCCATCGGCCAGGGCGCACTCCGCGCGGGCACCCCCCTCGAGGAGGCGGCCGGCGACTTCGAGGCCGCGGTGGCCTTCGCGGCCCGTGCGTCGAGGAGCGAGGAGAAGTTCGACGCCAAGGCGTTCGGGGCTCTGCTCCGCGAGGCGTGGATCCGCCTCGGGGCGGAGCACCTCCAGCCGCGGCAGCGTTTCACGTCCGCCCGCCAGGTGACCTCCAAGGTCCTCAGGCGCATCGACCGCGAGCAGCCCGGCGCGCTCTCGATCCAGGGCTACTGCAACTACCACCTGGCCCGGTTCGGCCTGGGCCCGGTCGGCGGAAACGTCGACAATCCCTACGACGCGTGCATCCGCGACTTCCAGCAGGTGAAGAACAAGGTGCCCGCCGACGACGAGGGGGAGTGGGCCGTCTGGCGCGACTACGCCGACGGAGCGCTCACCGCCGTGAAGCACTGGCTCGACCTCGAGGAGAAGTTCGTCAGCTTCGAGTCGGCGACCCGCGCGCGCGAGTGGGAGGTGCTCGAGAAGGGTGGCGTGAGAAACGTCATCGAGGACGGCGTCGCCACCCTCCGGGACACGGCCGACAAGGACGGCACGCTCGACGACCCGACCTTCGTCGCGAGCAGCGACGCACAGTTCAAGGTCGGCACCTTCGAAGAGGTGCGGCTGAAGCTCAAGATCCCCTCGCGCAACGCCCAGGGCGTGGCGACGAACACGATCGTCTTCGGCATCCAGGTGCAGCGCACGGGCGCCCGCGGAGGGCGTCGCTCGCGGTACGCAGGGCTCGGCGTCTTCTACGATCGAGGCAAGATCGCGGTACGCGTGGGAGGCGGTCAGGACGACCGCTTCAAGGACGGCATGCTCCACCGCATCCAGCCGGAGAAGACCTGGCCTGGCGACGGCTGGGTCGAGATCCGCATCGTGCGCAACGACGCACGGGAGGGCCACTTCGACATCTGGATCGACCCGGAGCCCGACGACGACCAGCCTGGCATCCGCGTCTTCGAGGAAGGCGAGGTCGTCAGCAGCTTCAAGGGACACACCCGGACCAACGCCGAGCTGTGGATCGGGGGCTTCTCCACGCAGGCCCAGGAGTGGGACGTGCAGATCAAGGACATCCGCGTGATCCGGAGGAAGCAGTGATGTCGAGGACAGTGATGTCGAGGACAGTGATGTCGAGGACAGTGGTGATGGCGAGGGAACGATCCGGGGAACGAGGGTTCACCTTCATCGAGGTCCTGGTGGTCATGGGGATCATCGCCGTGCTCGCCGGCCTGACCGTCGTGTCCATGAACCTCATCATCCGGCGCAAGCCGCAGTTCGCGACGGAGGCGCGCGTGAGCAAGTTGAAGGGCACCGTGGAGCAGTGGCGCCAGCGCTTCGACCGGTATCCGCCCTCCGACCCGACCCGCCTCCGCAAGATCGCCGGCGGCGCCGAGAACCTGCCCGCCATGCCCGACACGTTCAACGTCGGGATCGAGGCGCTCTACCAGGCGCTCTACTGGCCGACCTTCAACGGCGACCCCGCGCTGAACGACGAGGAGCTCTCGAACACGGACGGCGACGAGTTCGACAAGCCGACCTCGCAGGGGAAGACGGTCTACGAGATCAAGGACGACTGGGACAACCCCCTCGTCTACTTCGTCCACACCGACTACGCCAAGGCCGACGCGAGCCCGCCCTCGTACCTCAACTTCGAGGGGGAGGAGGTGACGCCCCGCCCGTGGAAGTACACGGACGAGGGCCGGGGCTTCGCCGAGCCTCGCGGCGTCCAGATCTACTCCATGGGCGAGGACGGCCAGCCCAACACGGACGACGACGTCAAGTCGTGGGAGTGATCCGCACGATCAGGAGCTGCCCCCCTGGCCGGACCGGGAACGTGCGGCGCGCGGCTCCGCTCCTCGGCTTCACGTTCCTCGAGATCCTCATCGTCATGGCGGTCATGGGGATCCTGATGGGCATCGGGATCGGCTACCTGCAGAACATCGGCGAGGCCTCGCGCGTGGACCAGGCGCGGTCCATCCTGCGCGAAACCGTCTACGCCTGCAAGCAGAGCAGCAACGGCGGGACGCGGGCGATCCTCGACCTGCGCTACCAGGAACGCGACGGCGCGCAAGTGCTCGTGGTGGGCGCGGCCGTCGCCCGCCCGGTCCTCACGCACAACTTCGAGATCCTCGACTCGACGAGTCACGACTACCCGCTCTCGGTCGAGGGAAACGTCGAGATCGTCCGGAGCGGCCACATGGGCGCCGCCGCGAAGTTCGAGGGCGGGAGCCTGGTGTTCGAGCTGCAGTCCGCCTTCGCGATGACCGACGGGCTCCAGGTCGACGTGTGGCTCCTCCCGGATACCGGGACCTCGACGATGACGATCCTCGAGGGCGAGGGTGCCTACAAGCTGCAGCTCGCCGGGGATCCCGAGACAGGCGGATACGACGTCGTGCTGGCGCTCGAGTTGAAGGACCCCGGCGAGGGGCGTAGGGCCGGCAGCCAGAGGACCTTCCGGACGAAGGGCGGCCCCGTCCGGTCGTCGTCCGGCTGGACGCACCTCAGGGTCGAGTACGACGGTGCGGATGCCTCGATCCTCGTCAACGGGATCGAGTGCGAGAAGGGGCGGAACCGCAGGCGGCGCGGTCAGGCCTCGGCCGCCGAGGAGGCGGGACACCGCCGCCTCGTGGTGCCCGAGGGCGGCGCGGTCAAGCTCGTCATCGGGGGGACGCGCAACCCGTACTCCGGGCTGATGGACACCCTCGTGCTGGGCGGTGTGTTCCGCTCCGGCGATTCCGAGCGCGAGCTCTACGGCTTGCAGATCGTCCGACGGGGCGACGAGCCCGTGAAGGTGACCTACCGCAACGGCCGCCTGGATCCGGCGCGCCACCCCGGTGCCGTCCTGCTCTACCTGCAGGAGACGACCAACGCGAGCGGTCCCCTGCTGGAGCTCAAGCTGGGCATGTACGGCACCGTCGAGGACCGCCTCGTCGCGGGAGACCGGTGATGAGGCGCGCGCGGGGTTTCACCATGCTGGAGCTGATGATGGCGATGACCATCTTCTCGATGCTCGGCATGATCGTGGTGATGCTGATGCGCCAGGGGATGACGATCTTCGTGCAGGGGACGCGCGACAGCGTCCTGCAGGACCGCATGGATACCGTCCTCCCGCAGATCCAGCGCAGGCTCGAGGTGCTGGCCCTGCCCCCGTCCTTCGCGCCGCCCCCGCCCCCGCCCTCGGAGGAGGAGCGGCTCGCGGGCGCCGAGTGGACGTCCCCGCCTCCCGTGCGGGACCGTCTCCGTTCCGCGATCGTCGTGCCCCGCGACGTGCCCGAGGGGCCGCTCAAGGACCGGCCTTGCTTCTACGCGGCCTGGGTCATGGACGTCTCCGGGGATCGCAGCGACGCGTTCCTGCGGCGCGCGGGGGATCGCACGGGGCCCGACCTGAGGGACTACGTGCCTGCCGAGCGGGATCGGCTCGATCCGGACGCGGCCTTCAAGCCTTCCGGCGGGCGCATGGAGATCTGCTACGTCGCGATTCCCGAGGATCCGGACTTTCCCGCGCTCCTCACCCTGTACGAGGGGTTTCGGACACCGGTCGGCGGGGAGGAATCGCTGCTCGACGAGACCAACCTCGACACGATCGGCGAGATCCAGGAGCGCTGTCGTCCCGTGGCCCGGGGCATCCTCCACTTCGGAATCGTCTGGCGACGCGCCTTCGCCCGGGACTGGAAGCTCACGAAGGGCCGGGTGGGGGAGCGCGAGCCCTACGTCGGGAGCCGGTGGGACAGTACCCGGGCGCTCGACAAGGCGTTCGCCCTGTTCAAGGACGTCCAGAGTCTCGGCGACCCCAGCGACGACATCTTCCCGGCCTGGGCGCGGCTCGAGATCACCCTGATCGGCCCGACCACACTGGGCCTCGGCCGCGGCGAGACCTCGCTGGCGGCCCGGGTCGGCGACGACGATCGCTCGATCACCGTGCTGCACCCCATGCGGCTGACCGGCCCGGGGCCGGACGACCGGTTCCTCAAGGTGGACGGCGAGTGGATCGGCTACCGCGTCAGCAAGGTGGACGCGATCAGCGGGACGATCCGGGGCGTCGAGCGGGGACTCCGCAATACGAGGAAGGCATCCCACTCGAGCGCCGCCGACGTGTACGTCGGGCTCGAGTCGCGCCGCGACGTCCGCCTCCTGTCCCGCGACTACTTCGCGAAGGGAACGAAGAAGCCGTGATCTCCTGCCGCCCCCGGTTCCAGCACGGCTTCTCCTTCCTCGAGGTGCTGATCGCCCTCAGCGTGCTCCTCGTCGGGAGCGTGGCCATCCTGTCCCTCTTCGCGGTCGGGGCGCGCGAGGCCGTCGACCGCAGGATCGAAGCCCGTCTGGCCCAGGTGCGGCCCGAGGTGCAGGTGATCGCCCAGGACGCGCTCGACGCCGTTCCGAGCGGCAGCCGTCCCGAGCCGATCAAGGACCTGGAGCTCTCCCAGCGCGACTACACCCTCAACGTGGAGTTCCAACCGAGCCCCTTCGGCGGGCCCCGTTGGGTGGCCCACGCCGTCATCCTGCTCCGCGGCGACCCCGTCCGGGTGCTGCCGCCCATCCCGCTTCTGAGATCAACGTTGGATCCGCGCTAGCTGCCGGAGGTTGCCATGCGTCTTTCTCGTGTCCTGTTCGCCCTGTCGATCCTGGTTCTCCTGCTGGTGGTCACCGTGCCTGCCGCGACGGCGGACGTGGTCCATCTCCGCACCGGAGAGGCCGTCAAGGGCCGGCCCGTGCAGGAGCTCAGCAACGAATCCGTTCTCACCATCGAGGACTACCTCACCGGCGCGTTCCGTCGCTTCGCGTGGTCGGCGGTGGACCCCGTGGATCGCAGTCGAATCCGTACGAACTGGGCCTTGGATCTCACGGGGGAGAACACGGTCCTCGGCGAGTTGATCGAGATCCGACTCGACGACGGATCCACCACGGAGATCCGCGGGAAGGTCGAGCGCGAGGACGAGGCGACCGTCTTCCTCCGCAAGGACGGCAAGATCCTCGAGGTGCCGAAGAACCGCGTCGTCGCGCGCGACGAGGAGGAGCTCGACGTCCGCGACGTCTACACCGGCGAACAGCTCATGGACCAGCTGTTCGACGACATGCGGAAGGATCCGAACGTCGACTTCGACAACCTCTCCTCGCGCGACCACTGGCAGATTGCGGCGCGCGCCGAGTGGGTCGGAGAGCTCGAGACGGCGCAGGAGCACTACCAGGCGTGCGCGGCGGACGAGACCTACCTCAAGAGGGACGTGGCCGAGCAGCGGCTGGCCCGGGTCATGGCGCTCCTGCAGGACAAGGCGGCGCTGCAGACCCTGCGCGACGCCCGCATGAAGCTGCGCATGAATCTCTTCCGGAAGACCCGCAGCATCCTGGACGGCTTCGCGGAGAAGCACCCCGATGCCAGCGAGGCCGTGAAGGGCAAGCTCGAGGACCTGCGCGCGGAGTTCAACGAGCGGCGCACCACG
>JAUXCH010000181.1 GCA_030618975.1 Planctomycetia bacterium | reverse complement strand
TGCCGGTTCGAACTGGCCGGAGGCCCTCGCCCTCGGACGTCGAGTGCCCTCATCGACGCTGCGCCTTGCCGGACGTTCGTCGCCCTCTACGGGGAGCACGGCCCCAAGGACGTTCAGCGCGTGCTTGCCTACCTCGACGGGACAGCACACGACCGGGCGGTCGTGGAGCTTGCTCGCCGCCTCGCCGACGCGTACGGGGTGGCCGTCACGCCGGCGACCATCGAGGACGACATCGGTGAGGGAGCCGAGGAGGTCGGGCGGCGGTCGCTTCGCTCGGCTCTTCA
The DNA here is from genome assembly GCA_030618975.1 of Planctomycetia bacterium. Lineage (GTDB taxonomy): Bacteria > Planctomycetota > PLA2 > PLA2 > JAEUHO01 > JAUXCH01. The sequence continues at coordinate 7,985 of JAUXCH010000181.1, read as the reverse complement.
CGACGCGGGGGTCGCCGACGAAGACCGCTACGAGCCCCGGGTCGTCGTCGACAACCACCCTGTCCGTGGCATGTTGCGCTGCGCCGAAGGGCACGAGCTCGTTCTCGTCGGTGCGACATCCGCACGTCTCGTGGAGCACCTCGAGAAGGCGCTCAAGGGGACGACGGCCGTCGTCGTCAAGCGCAGGCCTCCGCTGCGGCGGCGGATGCTGCCCGACTGGATCCCCCGCATCAACCCGTCGGACTACGCCGAGCTCGTTCAGGATCTACGGTCCGGTTCCCGGTGGCGCATCGACTTCATCGTCATGCTGGCCATGGCCTCCGCCATCGCCACGCTCGGTCTCATCCAGAACTCACCTGCGGTGGTGATCGGGTCCATGCTCCTCGCCCCGTTGATGACACCCATGATCGGCTTCGGGCTGGCTCTTGTGCAGGCGAACCCCCGCCTCGTTCGCCTGTCCATGGAGTCCGTCGGGCTGGGAATCGTGTTGACGCTCCTCGTGTCCTTCGTCATCGCGTGGGTCACGCCCGCCGGTGAGACGCTCAGCCCGGAGACGTTGTCTCGGTGCCAACCCAACCTCCTGGACCTCGGGATCGCCTTCTTTGCGGCGATTGCAGCCGCGTTCGCCCTCGCTCGCCCGGGTATCGCCGCCGCCGTGGCGGGCGTGGCGATTGCGACCGCCCTGGTCCCTCCGCTCTGTTCCGTTGGCATCTCGCTCGCGTACGCCGAGTTTCTGAATGCGCTCGGTGCTTTCGTACTCTTCACGACGAACGTGCTGACCATTGTCGTGGCGGCGTCTCTCACCTTCACCCTCATGGGCGTGAGCGCCGACCGAGCTCTGCCCCCGTACCGGAGGAGGGCTCGACGCGTCATCGCTGTGCTCGTTGGGCTGGTCCTGGTTCTGTCCATCCCGCTCAGCATGACCCTCGCGGGGCAGCTCGACGAGGGTCGGGCCCAGCCATTGGGCTACCCCGTCACCCGGGCTCTCCTCCGCGCCGTCACGGAGCGCATCGACGGGGAGGAGGGGATGGAACTCATGTTCCTCGGACGGTCCGCCAAGCAGGACCTGGTTCTCATCCACGTCGCCGCGGACGAGGACGTCGACCGATCGCTCGGAGACGAGTTGGTCTCCATCGTTCGCCGCGAGATGGACCGGGAAGATCTCCCCGTGAAGGTCATCGCCGTCCGGCGTGTCTGGAAGGACTGAGTCGTTGGGGATCATGAAGTACCGGTGCTCTGTGCCACGGCGTTCTGGCCGCTTCGAGGTCCAGTCCCAGGAGGCGGAGGGCGGACGCGTTCTCGACCCGGTACTTCCGCCTGCAACGGGGATGGACGTGCGAGCGCTTCGAGGACGTGGATCGGCCTCCGTACGGGAACAGCGGACCATCGACGACCGCGGGCTGGGACCGTGGGATCCATGCGCCAACGCCCAGGCGACCCTCACCCACTGCTACAGTCGGACGCCGATGGCGAAGGGGGCAGACCACCTGATGCTCACATCAGGATGATGTCGAGGTCGGCTGGCCGTCCTGACGGCAGCGCACGGAGGCTACAGGGCATGTGGGGGATCTCGGCGCGCAGGCACGGTCTCGCGCTTCTGACGACGGGCCTCTTCGTGGTCTCAGGGCTGCTCCTCGGCTTCGTCGCCTACGGCGGCGCAGTGCGCTACCAGGAGCGGAAGGCGATTGCTCGCCTCGACCAGGTGCTCCATCGCCAGGCCGCGGCCATCGAGCACACGGTCGGCGGGTACTTCGAGGTCCTCATTTCCCTGCGATCACTCTTCGACTGCTCGCAGGTTGTCATTCGGGAGGAGTTTGCGCGGTTCACGAGGGGTGCACGGCAAAGGCACCCGACCATACAGGCATTCGAGTGGGCCCCTCGCGTATCCCCTGATACCCGAGGGGACCACACGAGGCGTGCGAGACTCGATGGGCTGGAGGGCTACGCCGTCCGAGAGCTGGGGGCCGACGGGCGCATGGTCCCGGCGTCGCCCGGAGACGTGTACTACCCTGTGCTGTTCATGGAGCCGCTCGCGGGGAACGAGAAGGCGCTCGGCTACGACCTTGCCTCCGAGGAGCGGCGTCGTAGAGCCATCATCCAGGCTCTGCAGACCGGAGAGGCGACATTCACCGAACCCATCGGCCTGGTTCAGGACGAAGCGCGAGCGAGCGCGGTCCTGGCCTTCCTCCCCGTCTACGAACAGCCAGCTGTCCCTGTGATCGAAGAGGGACCCGGACTCGCCGGCTTCGTACTGCTCGTCCTGCGCGTTTGCGACATTCTCGAGGCAGCCCAACTCCTCATCCCCGCCGAGGAATGGGCCCCCGTGGGCGTGGAACTGAAGTACATCGACTCGAACGGGGATGGGCATCCCGTGGCCGGCCGGGCACCAGCCGACGATCCGGCCCCCCCGCCCGCAAGGGACGGGAGCCGGAGCCGGCGCCTCGACCTCGGGGGCCAGCAGTGGGCCCTGGTCGGGCGTCCGACGACGTCGCTCCTCGGGCGAAGTGCGAAGCGGCAGCCATGGCTCGTCGCGATGGGGACCACCGCGCTCTGGGGGATCCTGGGGGGACTGTTCTTCTTTCTGTTGAGACGGACTCGGCACCAGATCCAGAGACGGCAGGACCGCCTCGTGAGGCGTGTCCTGGGCAGCCTGTCCGAGGGGGTCATCGTCGTCGACGCCAAGGGTCAGCTGGTGCTTGCGAACGACTCGGCGGAACGTCTCGTCGGTGTACCGTCGACGCTGGGTTCTCCGACGACTGGCCCCGCCGGGCGGCCATGGACCCTCGCCGAAGATCCGAGACTTTTCCCGCACGACGAGCACCCTGTTGGTCGGGCGCTCCGCGGGGAGTCGGTTGTGGACGCCGAGGTCGTCATGCACGACGCCCATTCCTCCCGAGATGTCTGGCTCAGCGTGACGGGTGCCTCGCTGCGAGACACCCATGGAGGGTTGGAGGGTGGCGTCGCGGTGCTCCGCAATGTCACGCGCCGCAAGGAGTCCGACGCCGTCATCCGACGGCTCTACAAGGCCGTCCAGTACACGGACGACACCGTCTTCATCACGGGCAGTGACGGCACGATCGAGTTCGTGAACCCGGCCTTCGAGCGAATGACGGAATACAGCAAGGAGGAGGCTCTGGGGAAGACGCCTGCCCTCCTGAAATCGGGCCTGCACGACCCGTCCTACTACACCCAGCTGTGGAGCAAGATCCTCGCTGGGCAGGTCCACCGGTCCTCGGTCATCAACCGGAAGAAGTCGGGCGAGCTGTGGTATGGCGATCAGACCATCACGCCCACGCTCGACGCTGACGGTCAGGTCTCTCACTTCGTGTCCGTGGTGAAGGACATGACCGAGCAGCGGAAGATCCATGAGCACGAGGCCGAGTTGCGTGTCGCGTCCGCGATTCAGGAGCGGCTCTATCCGAAGCAGCCACCCGACGCCCCGGGCTACGACATCGCTGGCTCGGTGTTCTCGGCAAGTGCAACCTGCGGGGACTACCTCGACTTCATCCAGGTTCAGGAGGGTCTGCTGACCATCGCGGTAGGCGACGTCTGCGGGCACGGCATCGGCCCCGCGCTCCTGATGGCCGAGACGCGGGCCTACTTGCGCTCGCTCTGCGGCGTCTACAGCGAGCCAGACCGCATCCTGGACCGACTGGACCACATCCTGGCAGAGGACCTGGACGATTCGCGCTTCGTGACGCTCCTGGTCGCGAACCTGGACACGGAACATGGGCACATCACGTGTGCGAGCGGCGGACATCCACCAGCGTTCATTCTCGACGCCTCCGGCGCCTTGAAACATGAAATCGGTGCCACCGGGACGCCGCTCGGTCTGTACCCGGAATTGCCGTTCAAGTGCCACGCTCCCCAGTCTCTCGCGCGCGGCGATATCGTCGTTCTCTACACGGACGGCATCACGGAGAGCCGCGCCCCCGATGGCGAGTGCTTCGGAGAGGAACGGATGCTGGATGTGGTACGGTCGCATCGCGGTGAGCCGGCCTCGCGGATCGTGGAGGAGCTGTACCGGGCCGCCTGCGCCTTCACGCACGGCGCTCCCCAGCTGGATGACATCACTCTCGCGGTGTGCCGGCGGGAGGACTGAGCGAGGAGGTGCCAGAGCGCGGGGCGGAGGCCGAGGCGCAGCGGCAGGGCTGCGCTCCCTGGGACGCGCGACCGGGCCGTCGGTTCGAGCCCGATCGGGCGTCTTCTGGTGAACCACGGTCGCCGGATCTCGTCTAGTCCAGGAGCCTACGCGTGCGGGAGACGACGTGAGGAACCCGCTGCTCCTCGTCAGCGCGGTCGTTCTGGCGGTGCTGGCCCTCCGGTCATGGACGGGATGCACGGACGAGCCGGCCCCGTGGTCGACGGTGTCCGAGACGCCGTTTGCCCGAGGCGTTCCCCACGGCAAGGGCGTACCGATCCAGGCGACGACCTGTTGGCTGGCGGCGGACGGGTTCCACGTCGCCTGGGTTCACGAGGGGCAGGACGGCGACACCCTCGTCGTCGACGGCAAGCCCCGACACACGTTCCCGGAGATCCGTGCCGCCTGGGGCCACCCGGACAGCGACGTCATGACGACGAGCGGCGGGGTGCGGCTCTTCGTGAGCCCGGATGGCAAGCACGTCGCGCATCCTGCGAAGACGGCAGAGGGCATGACGATCGCCGTCGACGGGAAACCCGGTCCCTCCTTCGACCGGGTCTGGCCTCCCCGGTTCTGCCGCGACGGGGAGGTCGCGTTCGCCGGGCGGCGCGGCACGGAGTGGTACGTCGTGGTCCGCGGGAAGACGCACGGTCCTTACGAACGTCTGGCATCGGGGGGGTGGGGCGGTGGCTGGCCGCTCCTGGCGGTCCACCCCGCCGGGGAGCACGTGGCCTGGATCGACGGCACGAGACGGCGCAGATCGCAGACGCTGTACGTGGACGGTCAGGCCAGGGATCACGCCTCCCGGATCCGCTACCCGCGGTACCTGCCGGACGGGACGCTGCTCTACGTCCGTTGGGACCACGAGCGGCAGGAGACGCGGTTCGTACGCGGTGCGAAGAAGGGCCCGCCGTTCCGGCAGATCGACTATCCCTACACCGACCCGACCGGTCGGCACGTGGCGTACGGAGCGATGCTCGCCGACGACTCGTGGGCGCTCGTCCTCGACGGCGACGTGCAGACGCATCGGTCTCCGGATCCAATCGGCCTCGTATTCAGTCCGGACGGGACGCGCGTGGCGTACGGCGTCCGAGACGAGCAGGGGAGTCGGCGGTTCGTCGTCGACGGGGAGCTGCTCCCGCACGAGGACGCAGGGTTCCTCGCGTTCAGCCCGGCCGGAGACCGATTCGCGTACACGATCCGGGTCGACGGCAAGGACCTGCCCGCGAACGACCCGGACCGGACGTACAGCGTCGTCGTCGACGGCGTGCCGGGTCCGCCCGCCACGCACGTCTGGCGTCCCGTCTTCAGCCCGGACGGGAAGCGCGTCGCCTATCGGATCAGCCAGAAGGGTCGCTGGGCGCTGGTCCTCGACGGGAAGATCCAGTCCTGGGGAGGCGTGGGCGACCCGCACTTCTCGCCGGACTCGCGCCACGTCGCAGTCATCGAGCGGTCCAGCTCCGCGTGCCGGGTGTTCGTCGACGGCATTCCCGGCCCCGCGTACGACTGGATCCCGGATGTGCAAGGCCTCGCATCGCCCTACGCCTCGTCGGATCGCCTCACCTACGTCGGCATCCGTGACGGCACCGCGTACGTGGTCGAGCAGCGGTGAGGCACCGGCCTCGCGCGAGTGCGATGCCGACTCGTGCGCCCGGACGTTCGGGTCGTTTCTGCCGAGTCCTCCCGCGACGTTCGTGAAGCGCGCGGAACGGGCACGGGGCTTGCGATCCCCACGGGGCACCCCCGGGGGATCCCGTGCATCCGGCCGTCGGCGTCTTGATCCTCGTGACCGTCCTTGCCGCCGCCTGCGGTGGTTCGACCCCCGCTGCGCCCGCCTCGGGGGTCGCTTCGGGCGAGCTGCCCGCAGGGCCGCGACTGTCCGGTCGCGGTAGCGCCGTCACGACACGGCAACAGCCGCCGGCGGCGCCGGAACTCCCCGGTTCCGCGGCGCCTCCGCCCCGCCCCTCTACGTGGAAAGCCTGCCAGGTGCGGGTGCTGGACGCACGGGGAAGACCGGTACCCGGGGCGGAGGCTTCCGATCTCCACGGCCGCGCGTACACCGACGCGGACGGGGCCGCCACGCTCCAACCCCGCCCCGCCCACTGGGACCGTCGCTACTGGGGCCGGGACTGGCTGAAGATCCGCGTGCGAGCGGAGGGCTTCGCGGAGGTGTGGCGCATGTGGAACCAGGATCCCGCGACTCCGTTGGTCTTCCGCCTGCGCGAGGAGGGCCTCCGGATTCGGGGACGCTGCGTCGATGCGAGCGGCGATGGCGTGCCCGACCTCCGGCTCGCCTTCGGCGAGATCCGCGTCACCACGGATGCGGACGGACGATTCGAGACCCGGACCGCGCCGCCGCGCGAGCTCGCTCTCGAAATCCGATCACAGGACTGGATCGCGCCTCCGCAAGCCGTCGTTCCACCTGCGGAGGACCTGCTCGTGCGCGTCTATCGCCCGGCCCGCATCCGTGCCCGGCTCCGCGGCGAGGGTTGGCCCTATCTGCCGAAGTTCGAGGTGCAGGGGGGCATGAGGAACGGTCGTTCAGGCGGCGTCTACCGCTTTCTTTGCGTGCCGGGAGCGGTCCGGATCGCGTGGCGGGGCCGCGACCTGGCCCGCGTCGTCCTCGCCGAAGGTGAGGTGCGAAACGACCTGGAGCTCTGGGTGCCCGAGGACGTGGAGGCCAGGGCATCCGAGTCCTGGGTCGAGGTGGATCTGTCGGCCGTCACTGGCGCGCCCGCGGGCGAGGCCTGGGGGCAGTGGGCCGCGCGGGGCTGGGTGCGGCTGGGCGAGCTCGGTCCGCGGGCGGTCACGCGGCTCCCTCTCCCGGCACGCGGCCTCGAGCGCCTGCGCTTGCGCGTGCACCTCGTGGGGGTGTGGGAGCAGCCGGCCGCAGACGAGACGCGCGTCTTCCTCCATTCCCCATTGCGGACGTCAGTCCGCGTGGGGCTCCTCTACGAGGCGGGCGGCTCGATCCGGGAGGGCCGCTTGATCGCGCGCGCCGAGGGCTGCGCGGACAAGGTGGCGGAGGGCTACCACTTGATCGGCACCGCCTACCCTCCGCCCCCCGTCGGCCTTCCGCCGGACCCTCCGCCGGATCGCTTCCAGGTCTGGGGACTCGGGCCGGGCACCTACGACCTGCTGTGGCTCCCCGAGGGGTCGGGGCCGCGTGTGCGGGTCCTCTCGGGCCTCGTCATCGGAGCCGGCGGCGGCACCCGGGACCTCGGCGTTCTCCCCCTTCCACCTCCCGTCGAGCTCGACGTACACGTACTCGACGGCGACGGGGTGAGCGTTGCGGGTGCCGTCGTCAAGGTCTCGCGTCGGAGCTCGACCGCACCCCGAGCCGCACGCGCCGACGCCGACGGCGTTGCACGCCTTCGCCTCTCCGACGCGGGGCCCGTGATCCTCGAGGCAACCGACGTGGCGGGCCGAAGCGGTCGGCTGCGCGTCGAGGACGCCAAGGCCTCGCCCGCGGTCGCGATTCGTCTCGGTCGCTGAGGTGGGCGGCGCGATGGGGCGCGACACTCCGTTCCTGCCTGTCGCGTTCTCTACGCGCGTTCTCAGTCAGCGGTCTTCGCTGTCGAGCGCGACGACCACGAGGTGGGTCAGGTCGGCGGGCCCCAGAGTACGGGCGCTCGGTTCGTAGCCGTCGGCTTCGACGGTCACCTCGAGAAGCACCGGGTCCTCGACCGGCAGTGTGACAAAGCCCGTGGCGCCGGTACGCAACGCGGATCTCTCGTACCCCTCCTCGACGCGCACCACCGCACCGACGACGGAACGCCCCGCCTCCCCGACCACGTGCACGCGCAGGTGGTTCGTCTCGGGGATCCGGACCGTCCCCAGGTCC
>JAUXCH010000234.1 GCA_030618975.1 Planctomycetia bacterium | reverse complement strand
GTGATCGTGAACCCACTCCCTGACGCAATGCTGCCGTTAGCTTAGACGCGCCCCCTGAGCATGCGCAGGGTCGTTTCCGAATGTCGCACGTAGCGTGCATCGTGGCTGTGCGCGTTCCCGGTATTGCCTACATGGTTGCTGATTGCGGTGGTGTTGGACGAGATGCCGGCGGCATTCGTGGCGATGTCGGCTTCGTTGGTGGCGATGTCATCTGCGTTGGTGGCGATGTCGTCTGCGTTGGTGACGATGTCGGCTGCGTTGGTGGCGATGTCGGCTGCGTTGGTGGCGATGTCGTCTGCGTTGGTGACGATGTCGGCCTCGGCCGCGGTCATCCGTCTTTCGAGCGATGCGACCCGCAAGGTCAGGGCCTCGACGGCGGCGACCACTCTGTCAAGGTCCCGCTTGTGGTCGGTCAAGATCGACGAAATCACCGTGCTCTGGTAGTAGCCCGGCAGCTGATAGCTGTTGTTCCGCCAGTAGACGGTGGTCGCCCACCCAGCGGTCGTGGAGAAGACCAGTGCGACGAGAACGACGATGATGACCCAGTACCTGCGCTTCATGAACCTCTCCTCTGGTGATCGGGGGCACTAGAGCCAGCCCGCTTCCGCGCCATGGTGCCGCGGGACGGGGTTTATTTCAACACGCAGCACTGCGTGGGCAATCGAGCCTGGCCGACGCGCTCTATGCCAAGATCGGGTTCCTGCGGATGGCCAACGCCCTGCGCAAGGACTGCCGGGCCGTGCTCGAGCACGAGGAGTGGGCGCTGACCCGGGACGTGCACGCTCTGCGCGAGGTCACGGCTTCCACGGAGCACGTCTCCGGCTCGACGCAGCGGCGTGCTGGGATCCGAGCGAACTGCCCTGGGGCGGTCTCGATCGGACGGTGCAAGTCGTTCGAAGCGAGGAGACGACGCCCATCAGTCGCCAGCGCACGAAGAGGGTGGAGGAAACCAAGAATCCGTTGCTGTGGGCCCTCACCTTGGAGGAGGTGGAGGCCCCGCCGCGAGCGGTGGTCGACTTCGGCCATCGCCGCTGAGGGATCGAAAACGAGGGCTTCGACGAGGGCGTGAACGCCTGGCACATGAACCACGTCTCTCACCACGAGCCCCGGCCGTGGAGGTCATGCTGCTCCTGGTGATGCCGGTCTACAATCTGCTCCGCGTCCTCTCAGGCCGCAACCTCGAGCCTGCGCTGCGCGACCGCGGCACCCCGCAGCACATCGGATCCGAGATCACGGGGGAGCTCTACGCCGCCAGCCCGCATCCACGCGCCCCTCCCCGACGCGCACGCCCGAATGCAACTCCCTCGCCTGCCTCCGACCCTCGCCGCGGTCCCGGTGCCGCCGCAGGGCGTCCACGGCCCCTTTTCGTTCGCTCCGCAGGGCCCCGGACCCCGAGCAGGCGTCCCGATCGGCTCATGCGAATCTGCACACGTCCCAGATGCCGCTCGAGACCGCTTCCGTCCCCACCTTGGAGCACTTGTTGCAGAACCGCTGACCGCCGGGCCGCGCGCTTGTGGGCGCGCCGGGACAGGGCTAGGCTCGGTGGGCTGAGGCTCCGGCCTCCGGGAACGCCCTGCGAATGGGCTCCGGTAGGGCGAGTAGGAGGTGAAATGCGAGGCACGACACTCCTCGTCGCAGCGGCCGTCGCGGCCGCGGTCCTGTTTTCCTTGCGCACGGCGCATACCGATGAGGAGGCCGGCGGATCCGAGGCGCCCGTCCAGGCCGCGGACCACCTCGGCACGCAGCGCTACGCGCTCGTGATCGGCATCGACGACTACGCCGACCGCGGCATTCCGGACCTCCGCAACAGCGAGGACAACGCGCGCGGCGTGCTCTCCGTCCTCGTGGATCCGTACACGGGTGGCGTTCCCGAGGCCAACGCGCAGTCGCTGCTCGGCGCCGAGGCCACGGCAGCGAACATCCGCGCGGCCCTGGGCCGACTGCGGCGCCTGCCGCAGGAGGCGACCGTGTTCGTCTACTTCGCGGGGCACGGCGCCAAGAAAGGCGAGGACGCGTACTGGGTGACGCAGGATTCGAGGGCGGACGACCTCCCTGCCACGGCCATCGTGGACGCGGAGGTGCGGCGACTCCTCGGTGACGTTCCGGCCGAGAGGATCCTCCTGATGATGGACTGCTGTCACGCGGCGGGCCTCGTCGGGGAGAAGGGGGCGCGGGCAGACCACCCGGACGTCCTGGCGCGCTACCACGGCACGGGGTACGCCACCCTGGGTGCCGCCGGATCCGAGGAGCACTCGGTTGACTCGCAGGAGGTCGAGCGCTCGGTCTTCACCCACTACCTGGTCGAGGGGCTCTCCGGCAAGGCGGATGCGGACGAGGACGGGATCGTCGATCTGAGCGAGCTGGCTGCGTACGTCGGTCGCCGCGTGAGAGCCGAGACCCGGAAGCGGCGCGGTCTCGAGCGCCCCGTAGTGGACCTGGAGGGTGTGCGTGAACCGTCGCGGTTCTTCCTGACGATCGAGCAGGAGGAGTTCAGGCGACGTCTCCTGGAGGACGAGCAGGCGCAGACCCGGCGGCGCGAGCGACTGGCCGCACTGACGGCTCTGCACGGCGAAGACCGGATCACGACGGAGCAGGACCGTCTCGGGCGCCACCTGCTCGGCGGGCTGCAAGAGGGCTTCGAACCGCACGAGCTGGAGCAGCGGACGATGTTCGTCGATCTGGCCGAAGGGCGATTGGATCCGGAGCACCTGGCCGGTGCCCTGGCTGCGATCCGTCGCGCGGGTCGCCGAACCCTGGTCGTGCCGGACTCGTTCGAGACGATCCAGGCCGCGATCGATGCCGCCAGCGCGGGCGACACGGTCTTCGTCAAGGAGGGGCGGTACACCGAGCGCGTCGTCTTCAAGAACGGACTCTGCTTGAGAGGCGAGGGCCGGGAGCGGACCGTCATCCGAATGGTGCCGGGACAGCCGGAGATCCTCCTGGCGCAGGACTGCGCCTGGGGTGTGATCGAGAGCCTGCAGTTCGACGGAACCGGAGGCGAGGCGATCGGTGACTGGAGCCCCGACGGTGTCCACCTGAAGCGCTCGTCGGTGCGCGTCATCGAGTGCCTCGCCCACAACTGCCTCGGATGTGGGATGTACGCGAGTGGCGCAGGGAGCAGGCCCTACGTCCGGGAGAGCACGTTCGAGCGGAACGGGCAGGACGGAATGTGCTTCACCGAGACGGACGGTGGGGCGATCGTCGAGTGCATCTGCCGATCCAACGGCGCGGTGGGTGTCCAGGTCCGCCAGTCTCGGGACGCGATCGCCGTCCGGGCTTGTCTGTGCGAGCTCAACGAGCACGCCGGCATCGGCGTATGCGGCGGTTCCACGGCGCTCCTGCAGGGCAACGACTGCCAGAGCAACGTCGGACACGGCATCCTCGTCTGGGACAAGGGGACGTCCGTCTCCGTCGAGGACAACACCTGCTCGAGGAACGAGATCCACGGGATCTACGTGGTCCAGCGCGCGGCTGCCGTGGCGAACGGGAACGTCTGCAGTCAGAACCGGGAGTCCGGGATCGTGGTCTCCGGCATCGGAACCCGAGCCACGGTCGCAGGAAACCGCTGCCTGGACAACGACCTCGGCGCCGAAGGCGACCTCGGTGGCATCGTCTTCCTCGACGGTGCTCGTGGAGACGTGACGTCGAACACCTGCGACGGCAACACCTGCGGGATCCTCGTCAAGGGCCCCGGCACGTCGGCCCGACTCCAAGACAACACATGCCGGCGGAACGAGACCAGCGGGATCGACTTCTCCGATGCCTCGCCTGGGCACGCTACCGGGAACCGGTGCGACGAGAACAAGCATGGGATCACCGTCTCGAGAACGGAGGCGACGCTGCAGGGCAACACGCTCAGTCGCAACACGATGCACGGGATCTTCATCTGCAGACGGGGAACCGGCAACGCCTCCGGCAATCGATGCGAAGAGAACGAGCAGGCCGGAATCCACGTCACGGACATGGGAACGCGCGCCGAGCTCCTGAAGAACACCTGCACCTCGAACGGGAGCCACGGCATCCAGTTCGCTCGCGGCGCGGGCGGAACGGCCGATGGCAACGACTGCAGCGAGAACAAGGCCTTCGGCATCTCCGCCTTCGACAGCGGTACGCGGCCCACGTTCCGGCGGAATCGCTGCACGAACAACGGGCGTGCCGGTATCGGTCAGCAGCGGGGGGCTTCTCCCATCATCGAGAGCAACAACATCCAGTCCGGGAACGGCAAGTGAGCCGGGCCCGAGCGCGCTGCGGTCCGGTTCTCGACACCGGCGTCGGCGAGGAGCGTGGGGGACGGCGTCGCGGTCAGCTCGAACTCACTGCTCGCGGAGCCAGGCCTCCGCGCGGTGGATGCAGGAGTCGATCCCCAGCGACAGCTCCACGACGTCCTGTGGCACGACCTCGTCGGGTTCGATCCCCGAGCCCTCGATGGTGCTGCGTCCCCCGCGCCAGTGCCGGTAGACGAACCGCCCCTCCGCGAAGCCCGAGGGCAGCTCGAAACGGAGCTTGGACCCGGAGGCCCCGGCTGTCGTGTGGCCGAACGTGCGTGCATTGCACGTTCGGCCTGCCCGCATGTCGCGAAGCGCCCAGACCTCGGTCTCCCCCGCCGAAAAGGTCTTCGGCCCGATCAGCACGGCCACGGGCTTCTTCCACGAGCCCTCGCGCTTGTCGAAGGCGCCCACACCGGATTCTCCGCCTCCGCCGTTGAGACGCATGTCGAGGATGAGTCCCGGGCAGTCCGCCAGAGCCCGGCACGCTTCGTCGAGCCCCTGTCGGCTCGTCCCTGAGACCGAGGAGTAGAGGATGAAGCCGAACCCGGAGGGTAGCCGGCCGTACCAGACCCCGCTGTCGGCGGTCTTCTGAAGCTCGGGGCGCTGAAGGGCCATGAAGCGGAAGTTCCGCGGGTTTCGCGTCTCCCGGCACTCCGCCGGCCGGAGTGTGACCTTCTTCGCCTTCCACGTCATGCGCTTGAAGGCCCTGCCCCGCTTCTTGGCTCCCAGTTCGAGATAGCGCTGGCGATCCGTCTCGCTCTCCTTCAGCGTTTGGAACACGAGCTTCAACTCTTCGCTTTCGGCCATCTCCAGGTCGTTCATGGCCTCGACGAGCGCGAGCCCGGCCGTCGACAGCCAACCTTCTTCTTCGAGCATCCGCCGGGCCTGCTCGTCGAAGTACTCGGCCGCGGGAACCCCGTTGATCGACTCGAGGATCGTCGCCTCGTGACGCACGCCCCGCTGGTAGAGCGGGCTGTTCGAACCCCGCCCCGCGAACGTGTTTGCCACGATGACCGTGCCGTGCGTGCCGGGCAGGAGCTCGATGCCGGCCGCGAAGCGCTTCGGCTGGGCCTCCGACCAGGCCTTCGCGATTTGCTCTTCCACCCTGACACGGGCGTGGGAGTCGCGGAGCTGCGAGACGACGTAGCGGATCACGCCGTAGAAGGCGACCTCGTCCGCCCTTCGATCGTCCTGCCTGCGCTTCCTGGCCGCCTTGCCCAGGGCCTTGAAGCGCTTGTCGGCCTCCTTCTTCACCTTCTTGAAATCGATCCCCTTGGCCCGGAAGATCTGCTTCAGCGAGGCCTCCTTCTCGATCTCCTCGTACAGGTGGCCCAGATCCGAGGCCCAGGCCTTCCAGCGCTTGACGGTCTCTCCGTCCCCACGTGCGTCGCCGGAGAAGGCGGCGAGGACGAGCGCTCCACAGAGGAGAGCCAGCGGAAAACGCGGGGCTCGGTATTGCATGTCCTCATCATGCCAGATACGGCACGCAGCTTCATCGACGCCCCCCGCCGCCGACCCACACGAGGCTTCTTCTCGTCCTGCACGACACGATGCGTACGGGGCGCCCGCGGCGCACGGCGTCGAGCAGCCACCCAGGCTAGCGCGGCTGCGCGCAGACTTCGGCTCCGAGCTCGTTGCCGAGGAGCTCGCGGCAGCGAGTGGCCAGCGCGGCCTCCCGCTCCTTGCGATCGCCGTCGAGGTCCTCGTGGAGCGCCGCCCGCTCCTGCTGGATGGAATCCAGAACCTGGGCGCACCGTTCGGAGGCTTCGTGCAACTCGCGGTGTGACCGTTGGCCCATGCCTTCCACCGTGAACCGGCGACGAGGCAGGACCGTGCCGTCGAGGTTGCCCAGCACGTACGTCCGCCGCAGGGGATCCAGGGCGACACGGTAGTCCCCCGCATCTCGCGGCAGTCGGTCCAGCATCGGCCGCAGGGCACGGAGGGCCTGGTCCAGGTCCGTCCGCAGCCGCCTCTCTTCGCGCGCCAACCCGTCGCTCTCGTCTCGCCGCTTCGTGAGCTCCTCTCGGGCCGACGCGGCCGCCTTCGCCGCCCGCTCCGTCTCCGACTCCGCCTTCTCGTGGGCCGCCCTCACCGCGCGCTGGGCGGCGCGTGCCTCTTCGAGCGCCTTCTCGGCGCGTGCGTGAGCGGCGGCCTCCGGTGACGAAGACTCGAACGTAGCTCCGGGCGGCACCTCGACCTGCCCGGTCTCGGCGACTTTCGCCTCCCAGGCGCGCTTCGCGGCGCCTGCGTCCGCCTGGGCCCTCGTCGTCCGGTCCTCGGCGTCCTGGGCGCGAGCCGCGTGTTCGGCGAGGTTGGTGGACGCATGGAGGCGTGATCGCTCGGTGTCTTCCGCTTCGTGACCGAGCTTCGCCGCTTCCCGGGAGAGCTCTCTCCGGCGGGTGGGCAAGGACTCGATTCGCTCGGCGAGGTCACGGGCCGTCGAGAGCTCGGTCCGCAGCGTCTCCAGGTTCCCTTCGAGGTGCTCAGCACGCTCGGCAGCGGACCGGAGGTGGGATACGCGCTCCGTCAGCCGGTCGAAGGAGCGATCGCGCTCTCCCAACTCGGAGGTGACGAGTTCGCGCAGGTGCGTCACGCCCCGGGTGCGAAGCGCCTCCTCGTCTTCGATCTCCGCTTGGCACGCTGCGAGCTCGCTGCGTGCCGCGGCCACGCCGTTCTTCTGACGCCGGCGGTCCTCGTCGCTCGCGAACCGGGACCTCGAGAAGGCGTCGATGTCGGCGCCGACCTGCTTCACGAACTCACGACTCCCCGACAACTCCCGGCCGAGCTCCTTCAGTGTGGAGGCGTACTCGAGCAGACTTGCGACGGCGTCGCGCTCGGCCAGCCACTTCCGCCACTGCGCCGGTTCGTGCCCCAGTCGACGGTCACGGGGCGGCAGCAGCCCCTCCTTGAGCATCTGCGCGCGTGCGATGACGAGGTTGTCGGCCAGGATCTCGGCTTCCTGGTCGGCCAGTGCCGCCTGGTGCTCCTTGGCCTGACGCCGTGTCTCCGTGAACGGCACGTGCCGCTTCAGCCACCCCACCACGCCACTTTGCTTCTCCTTGAAGGCGTCGTACTC
>JAUXCH010000212.1 GCA_030618975.1 Planctomycetia bacterium | reverse complement strand
TGGCCTCCGACTTCTGCTCGGTGCCGGCGCGACCGTCGATGGCGACCCGTCGACCGCTTGCAGGCCGTTCGACCGCAAACGCAGCGGCCTCGTCCTGGGGGAGGGTGCCGGAGCCGCGGTGTTCGAGGCGCTCGAGCACGCGGAGGCGCGCGGCGCCCACATCTACGCGGAGGTCGTCGGGTACGGCGCGTCCATGGATGCGCACCGGACGACGGCACCGTGGCGCGACGGCCGCGGCGCGGCCGCGGCGATGGGCGCGGCGCTTCACGATGCGGGACTCGACCCCGAGGACATCGACTACGTCAGCGCCCACGGCACGGGCACGAAGCGCAACGACCCGGCGGAGGCGGCGGGCATCCGGACCGTCTTCGGCGAGCGCGCGGCTCGGCTCGCCGTGTCGGCCGTGAAGGGCGGGCTCGGCCACCTGCTGTCCGGCGCCGGCGGTGTCGCCTTCGCCTGCACGGCTCTCGCCGTGGAGCGCGACGTCGTTCCTCCCACGGCGAACCTCACGGATCCGGATCCCTCCTGCGGCCTGGACTTCGTGCTCGGTCGGGGGCGCAGGCAGCCGGTTCGCGCGGCGATCAACAACGCGTTCGCGTTCGGGGGGCAGAACTCGACGATCGTCCTGCGCGCGTACGGGAAGGAGGAAGCGTGACGTCCGAACGGGAGTTCACAGGCCAGGTCGCGCTCGTGACGGGAGCCTCGCGCGGGATCGGCGCTGCGATCGCGCGGCGACTCGCGGCCGACGGTGCCTTCGTCTACGTCAACGACCGCGACCCGAACGAGGCGGCGAAGAGCGTCGCCTCCGGGATCCGCGAGGCGGGAGGACGGGCCGAGGCGGTCTTCGCGGACGTTGCCGACACCCAGGCCGTCGAGGCGATGTTTCGTGCCGTCGAATCGGAGCACGGGCGGCTCGACGTGCTGGTGAACAACGCCGGCATCGTCAAGGACGGCCTGCTCGCCACGATGCGCGACCAGGACTGGCAACGCGTCCTCGACGTGAACCTCGGCGGCGCGATGATCTGCACGCGACGTGCGCTCAGGCTCATGATGCCCGCCCGGCGCGGCCGCATCGTGAACACCTCGTCGATCCAGGCGCTGCGGGGCGGGCGGGGGCAGGCGAACTACGCCGCCGCGAAGGCCGGCCTCCTGGCCTTCACTCGCGCGACCGCGCTCGAGGTGGCCGACCGGGGCATCCGGGTCAACGCGGTGCTGCCGGGCTTCATCGACACGGACATGACAGCGCGCGTGAAGCGAGTCGGTGGCGACCAGGTGCTCGAGCGCATCCCCGTGGGCCGGCTCGGTACGCCCGACGACGTGGCCGGCGTCGTCAGGTTCTTGTGCTCCGCGGACGCCGAGTACGTCACGGGTCAGGGCTTCGTGATCGACGGAGGGCTGACGATCTCGTGAACGCCTCCTTTCCCTCCGTCCGGCACGGCGTGGACCTGGTCTCCGTCCCGCGCTTCCGCGAGGCACTGGAGCGCACGGGGGGCTTCGAGGCACGCGTGTTCACCGAGCAGGAACGCGCATACTGCCGCCGCCAGGCGGATCCGGCGATCCACTTTGCCGCCCGGTTTGCCGCCAAGGAGGCCCTGCTCAAGGCCCTGGGCGTGGGCCTCGCCGGCGTGGGCCTCCACACGGGCCTCCACGAGGTCGAGGTGGTGAGCGACGGCGGCGCGCCGCGGCTCGTGCTGACGGGCCGGGCCGCGACGATCGCGGCAGCGCTCGGCGCGGGAGAGCCGGCGCTCTCGATCACGCACACGAAGGAGAACGCCGTCGCGTCCGTCGTCCTGCTGGTGTCGCCGGCGGGGGAGGCCGGCGGGGGCGGAGGAGCCAAGCCGTGAGATTCCTGCTCATCGACCGCATCGAGGAGATCGTGCCCGGTACGTCCGCGCGCGGCTGGAAGAACGCCGCCATGAGCGAGGACTACTTCGAGTGGCACTTCCCGGAGCGCCCGATCGTGCCCGGCATGCTCGTGCTGGAGTCGTTCGCGCAGCTGGCGGGCTGGACCGAGGCCGCGAGCTCCGACTTCCAGCGGTGGTTCCTCCTCGACCACGTCAAGGCCGCTCGGTACTACGCGTTCGCCGGTCCCGGCGACCGGATCGACCTGTCGCTCGAGGTGCTGCCGTGCGCCGATGCCGACCGTCGTGCCTTCCGGGGCGAGTGCTCGGTGCGCGGCGAGCGCAGCGCCGTCGTCGAGTTCGAAGGGCGCGTCGTCGCACTCGGCGACCTGGAGAACACGGAGCGGGCCCGGAAGACCTACGAGGCGCTGCGGGGCGAGGGCCGGTAGGCGATGAAAAAGATCCACGACGACACCCCGTGCCTCACGGGCCTCGGCCTCGTCACGGGACTCGGCTTCGGCGTGGAGGCGCACCGCGCGCCTCTCGCCGCAGGCCGCTCGGCGATTCACGCCGTGGACGCGGGCGCGGCGGCGACGAGTCTCGCCGCGTGCGTCGAGGAGCCCTACCTGAGAGCGGAGGTGCCCGCGCATCTCGAGACGCAGCTCAAGTTCCTCAACGGAAGCGGCCTCCTCGCCGTCGAGGCGTCGTGCGAGGCCTGTCGAGCAGCCGGCTGGCGCGCCGACGACCCCGATCCCGAGCGGCGCGGCCTCTGGCTGTCGCAGATGGACGCCTGGGACTGGTCGTGCATCGAGCTGAGGGAGGCCTACGACGAGGCGACGGACGCGTTCACGAAGCCGCTCGCGGCCGACGCGCTCAACGCGAGCTGCTCGCGTCGCGTGAAGCCCTTCTTCATCCTCGAGAGCCTCAAGAACAACGCGTTCTCGTTCCTCGCCAACCTCTTCGACCTCCAGGGCGCCAACACGGCCACCGCGGGCTTCGACACGTCGACGCTGGGGCTGCTCGACATGGCGGGGCGCGCGCTCCTCCGCGGCGACCTCGACCGGGCGCTGGTGACGGGTGCCGGTCGCATCGCGGCCGGCGTCGCCCGCCACGACCTCGTCCTCCACGGCCTCGCGCGCCCCTCCGACGAGCCCGGCTACCGTCCGCTCGACGCGGGAGGCGTCGGGCTGGTGCCCGGTGACGGGGCGGCCGCGGTCACGCTCGAGTCCCGTGGTCGCTGCGCGTCGCCCCTCGCGGCGCTGCTCGGCTTCGGCGCCGCCACCGGGGAACCGCTCGACGGGTTCCTCGCGCCGACGGCCGAGACGCTCGCAGCGGCGATTCAAGCGGCGCTCGAGGAGGCCGAGGTGCAGGCCGGCGACCTGGGGGCGATCGTGCTGCCCGCGTTCGGTCTGCCCGCGGTGGACGCTGCCCAGTTGGCGGCCCTCGCGTCGTGTCCCGCCCTGGCAGGTGTGCCCGCCCTCTCGTGGCGCGGTGCCGTCGGCCACACGGCGCTTGCGAGCGACCTGGTCGACCTCGTGTTGGCCGCCGATGCGCTCCGCACGGGGCGCCTGCCGGGCACCGTGGGGCTCGTGACGCCGCTCGAGAGCGCGGGTCGACCGGTCCCCGTCGACGGGGTGGACGCGGAGACGGGCGGCGTCCTGCTCGTCTCGGCGGGCCTCCGCGGTCAGGCGGCCGCCCTCGTGCTCGGTCGGGCGGACTGACTCGCGCTGTCGTCCGACGTCGTCGACGAGCGGTAGGCGCACCCGCCCGGGGCGACGGCGACGCCCGGCATCGAACTCAGGAGCACCCACCTCGTCGTCGTCCTCCCCACGCCGGATCGTGGCCCCCCGGATTTCTCCGGTGACGCCTCCGCAGGCTCCTCGACAATGGAGGCATGGAGCGCTACGAAGGCGTCCGTTTCGAGACCCGTGTCCTGGACGAACGTGCGCCCGAGGTGCCGGGCGGCGCCGAGCTCGTCCGGTGGTGCCGGACCTTCTGCGCGCAGGGCTTCTCGCCTGCGGGGGAGAGCGCTGTCGGCAATCTGTCGCTGCGCATGGAGGAGGGATTCCTCGTCACCCCGACGCACCTCCCGTTCCTCGAGATGGGCGTCGAGGACCTCGTCCACGTCGTCGGCGTCGACAGGGCGGCGGGCCTCGTGTCCGTGCACGGACGTCACGAGCCGACGTCCGAGGTGTTCATGCACCACGCCCTCTACGAGCGTCGCCCCGACGTGCAGGCCGTCTTCCACGGACACTGCGACGAGTTGCTCGAGGCCGCGGACCGGTTGGGGCTCCCGACGACGCCCCCCCGAGAGGTCGCCTACGGAACGTTCGAGCTCGCGCGCCTCGCCGCCGACGTGGCGGAGGAGGCCGACCTCTTCCTCCTCGCCCACCACGGCTTCGTGGCGCTCGGCGCGACGATGGACGAGGCCGGTGCGCGCTCTCTCTCGCTCCTGGACCTCCTGGGCGACCCGCCGAAGCCCACGAGGGCGCATTGATTCGCGCGACCGTCCGGGTATAGGGTGGGCGGCGCGATGGAACCGGGTGCTCTCTTCCTCCTGGTCCTGCTGCCGCTCGTGATCCTGGCGGCGGCGGTCTGGGGCTACGTCGCTCTGGGGAGGCGCCGTCGATGACCGCGACGGCCGCCGCGCTCTTTCTCTACCTCGCCGTCGTCACCTGGATCGGCGTCCGCTCGGCACGCCGTTCGAGCCAGAGCGTCGGCGAGTTCTATCTGGGCGGACGCGCGATGAACGAGATCGTCGTCGCGCTCTCGGCGGTGGTGTCCGGGCGCAGCGCCTGGCTGATGATGGGGATGGTCGGCCTCACGTTCGTCTACGGCGTGAAGATGGCGTGGTTCATCCCCGGCTACGTCGTCATGGAGCTGCTGCTCTTCCTCTTCGCTGCGCCTCGCATCCGCAGGTTCACGCAGCGGCACGACGACGTGACCTTCATCGACTACCTGGCTTCGCGCTTCGGAGATCGGAGCGGGCTCCTGCGCGTCGTGGCCGCACTCGTCGTGGTGATCTTCTTCACCGCCTACGTGGGCGCCCAGCTCAAGGCCGGGCAGGTCATGTTCGGCATGCTGTTCGATTGGGAGTCCGTGGTGGCCGGGATCGCTCTGATGGCCGCGATCATCGGCTTCTACACGATCCTCGGCGGCTTTCGCGCGGTCTCGATCACCGACGTGATCCAGGCGACGCTGATGATCGTGGGCCTCGTGGTGCTCCCGATCGTGGGCTTCCTGCACGCCGGCGGCTTCGCCGCGGGGTGGGGGAGGCTGCAGGCCGTCGCGTCCGAGGAGGGCTCGCAGTTCAGCCTCGTTGCCTTCGGCGGCCTGGCCGGCATCGTGAGCGGCCTCGGCATCGGGTTCGGGTCCCCCGGCAACCCCCACATCATCGTGCGCTACATGTCGATCGACCGCCCCGAGCATCTACGGACGGCTGCCCTCGTCGGCACCTTCTGGAACGTCCTGCTCGGCTGGGGAGCGGTCTTCACGGGCCTTGCGGCGCGCGCGCTCTACGCGCCGTCCGTGCTGCCCGACCCCAAGAACCAGGCCTTCGTGCACATGGCGACGGATCTGTTTCCCCCCTTCCTGGCGGGGCTCATGCTCGCGGCCCTCGTCGCGGCCATCATGTCGACCGCCGACTCGCAGCTGCTCGTGATCTCGTCGAGCATCACGCACGACGTCTACCAGAAGGTGATCCGCCGGGGGCATCCGCCCGACCCGCGACGCGCGGTCACGCTGGGGCGGATCACGACCGCCGTCGTCATCGTGATGGCCGGCATCCTGAGCTGGATCTCTGCCGGGGCGAGCAAGGAGGGCGTGTTCAGCACCGTCTTCTCCTACGTGCTCCTCGCCTGGTCGGGCCTCGGAGCGTCGTTCGGCCCCCCGCTGCTCCTGTCCCTGTGGTGGAAGCGCGCCACGCGGGCCGGTGCGCTCACGTCGTTCGTCCTCGGCGCCGCGGTGTGCATCCTGTGGGTCGCATGCGGCGGAAAGACGGCGACGGGTGTCCACGAGGCCGTCGTGGGTTTCCTCTCCTCGACCCTGGCGTTCGTCGTCGTGAGCCTGATGACCAAGCCTCCCGAGGACGCCGAGGCGCTCCTCGCGTCGATGGAGCCCGAAGCCCTACCGCGCCAGGTGGAGCGTGCGCCGACCTCGTGACGACGGAGCGGCTGTCCGAACGACGGCGGCGCGCCGTGGTGCAGTGCCGCCCTTCTCGGCGGGCGTCGCACCGGTACGCGAAGGACGAGCGGTAGGAGAGTCCTGTCCCTGCGGTGTGGCGATGGGTACGTTGGGCCCATGAGATGGGCTCTCGCATGCGTGTGTGGCGTTCTCCTGGCTCTCGGAGGAGGCGTGCGGGCGGAGGAGGACGAGGAGGGGGAGGCCACGGTCGCCGAACTCCGCTGGGCCTCGGGGTCGCCCGACGAGTACGAGGGACGGAAGGTCGAGCTGCGATACGACGGCGGCTCCCCCGTGCCCCAGACGATCCCCTTCGGGCCCGACACCGAGCTGTTGATCGGTCAGGGGCGCGGGAGCGGGAACTACGGTCTGGTGATCGACCGCGACTTCGACGGCGACCTCGGCGACGAACGTCCGGTCGAGTTCCAGATCGACATGCCCAGCCTCTCGAGCCTGGGCTCCGGCGAACTGAAGCTCCGGATGCACGCAACGGAACGGGTCGACCCGCCGTGGGCCGGGGAGGCCGGCCTCGAGAACGGCGTTCGCATCCACCTGGTCGTGCCGGACGCAGGGGAGGAGCTCGAGGTCCTCCTGACACTCATGCTCCACCGGAGCGGCACGGCCGTGCTGGCCGGGCGCGCGCGCCAGGTCGAGATCCGCGACGGGGACGGCGACCTGCGCTTCGACGGACCCGCGGATCGGGTCCGCGTCGACCTCGACGGAGACCTGGCCATCTCGGAGGACGGCCACTGCGTGGAGCACGTCGTTCCCGGCAAGGCGTTCTCGGTGCTGGGCAGGGGGTACGTGTGCCGTGTCGAAGGCGCGTGGGCTCGGCGCGTCCGGTTCACGAACGCGGCCGACGCCCCGCCGGGCCTTGCGTGGAGGGCCGAGGAGGCCCCTCCCGCGGGTGTGATCTGCGAGGGTGACGCCCGCCCCCTCGAGGAGATCGAGGCGGACTACAAGGAGGTGACGTGCGGCGTGAAGCGCGGAGGCCGTACGCCCGTCGAAGTCCACCACCTCGTGGCGGAGGCCGGACGGCTCGGGACGCCGGGAGCCTTCGCCTTCCTGGAGCGGGTCTATCGAAGCCGCGACTCCAACACGGTTCGCGAGAGCGTGCTGAACGCCATGGGCGACGTTCGCTTCCAGCCCCACGCAGCCAAGGTCGTTCGCATCACGGGCCGGCTGAGGGACGATGGTCTGTGCCTCGCCGCGGCCAGGTCCCTGCACCGCATGGACGCACCCGATCGTGCCAAGGTCCTCGTGGCCATGGCGAAGCGCACGAAGACCCTGCGCGTGTTCCGGGAGGCGGTTCTCTACGCCGCGTACACGGCGACTCCGGAGGCGATCGAAGCCCTCGAGAGGCTGGTGGGGGCGTGCAGCCGAAACCCGGCGCGCGCCTGGCACGTCTACCGGTCCGTCACCGGGTACTCGCAGCACGGGCCTTCGGCCGCCCTGATTCGGCGCGCCGTACGTTCGAAGAGCACGGCCATGCGCGCCCAGGGACTCCTCGACGCGCAGTTCCTGCCCCACCCGGAAGGCCGGGACCTGGCCATCGCAGCGGTTCGCCGCAAGGGCGAGTCCGCGGAGGCGCACGCCGCCGCTGCCGAGGTCCTGGGCCGTACGGGGGACGCTCCGTCCGTGGCAGCGCTCCTGGGCTGCGTGCCGAGGCTCGAGGCAAAGACCCGCAGGCGCTCGGCCGCGCTGCTGCAGGCCGTTCGCGATCCGCAGGCGACCGCTTTCCTGCTCGAGG
>JAUXCH010000532.1 GCA_030618975.1 Planctomycetia bacterium | reverse complement strand
GGGCGAACAGGCGGCCGAACAGATCGCTCAATGCGGGTGGAAGATGAGCCGCACACCCAATGGCATCGCCATCCTGCCATTTTTGCAGGCGCTTCCCTCGGCGCCGCCGTCGTCCTCCTCGGCCTGGGCCTGACGGCCGGAGCCGCGCGGGGCGACGAGATCCGGTTGAAGGACGGCGAGATCCTCCACGGACGGGTCGTGGAGGAGGCGCAAGGACGCCTCGTCGTCGACGCGACGACGGGCCGGCGCACCGTCAAGGCGGCCGACGTCCAGGAACGCATCGAGGGCGAGGCGCCGCGGGCAGAACTCGCGCGCCGGGAGGCCGCGCTCACAGCCGACGACGTCGACGGTCGCCTGGCGCTCGCGCGATTCGCGTGGAGCGTGCGGCTGGACGAGGACGCGGCACGACTGCTCGAAGCGGGCGGGATCCCAAGCCCGGACACCTGGCCGGCGCCCTGGCCACCGGCCGGGCGGACGGGGAAGCGCTGGAGACGCGCGCGCCGGAGCGTCGCCGTCCGACGCGCGCTCGGCTGGCTCGCCGCGCACCAGGAGGAGGACGGCCGGATCGACGCCGACGGCTTCTCCGCGCACTGCCCGGAGGGCGACGTCTGCGAGGGCCCCGGCGGCGGCCACCACGGCGAGCGCGTCGGGTGCGGATTCGACGGCGCGGTGACCGCGCTCGCGGTGCTGGCGTGGCTCGCCGACGGGAGCACGACGGTCTCGGGTCCGCACGCCAAACAGGTCGCACGCGGCGTCGAGGCCTGTCGCCGGGTGGTCCGCGGAGGCGCGCGTGGCTTCGACGGGATCTGGAACCTCGCCTTCTGCGTCGAGGCCCTGGCCGACGCCGCGTGCGCCGCGCGCGACCCGGCGTTGCTCGACGACGTGGAGACGGGCGTCGCGAGCCTGCTGGCGCAGCAGCGTGGCGACGGCGGCTGGTCCTACGTCTACTCGATCGGCGACGTGCCGACGACGGCCTGCGTCCTGGCGGCGCTCGGCCGGGCCGCGCAAGCCGGCGTCGGCGTGGACCGGGAACGGATCGAGCGGTCGCTCGCCTTCCTCGAGGCGCGCGTGGACGCGCAGACCGCGAAGAGCGAGTACCACCAGGGCGCCGAGCGGAAGGGCTACACGCCGACGACCGCCAACGCCGCCGCGACGCTGGCCGCGCGGGCCGCGCTCGGCGTGCTCGGTGCGACGCAGGATCTGAAGCGCCGGACCCTGGCCGCGACGGGCAAGAAGCCGAAGTGGAAGCTCTCCTTCGAGGAGGTGAAGACCCGCGACGGCCGGACGGTCAGGGCGCAGATCGGAAACCTCTACCCCTGGGCCTGGTACCTCGCGTCGTCGGCGCTCCACCGCCGCTCCGCGTCGTCCGGCTGGCTGAAGGGCCTGGCGTCGGCGCTCCGTGCCGGGCAGGTGAAGGAGGGGCACGCGCAGGGCTCGTGGGATCCGCTCGGACCCTACTCCCTCAGCGGCGGCCGCGCGTTCACGACGGCCCTCGGTGCCCTGATGCTCCAGGCGTCGCACCGGTACCCGCAGGAGGGGCGGTAGGCCCTCCCGGTCAGTTTCCGGCGTTTGCCGACGCGTACCACATCAGCATCTGGGGCACGCCGTCGCCCCGGACGTCCTCGAAGGTCATGGATACGGACGTCCACCGGCCCGTCTGCGGGTCGCGCGCGTCCACGTGGACGTGGAGATGGGGGATCGCCGACCAACCCGTGTTGCCCGAGCGGGCGATCGGCTGTCCCTGCCGGACGACGTCACCGACCGCCACGTCGGCCCCGTCCTTCACGAGGTGGAGGTAGACGGCCCGCGTACCGTCCTCGTGGAGGACCTGGACGAAGTTCCCCTCGGCGGCGTGCGCGCTGCTGGACCCGCCACGGCTCGAGTCTTCCTTGACGGCGACGACGCGCCCGGCGCGGGCGGCGAGCACGGGCGTCCCGACGGGCATGGCGAAGTCGTAGGCGTGGCGCTGGTCGCCCTTGTGGGAGAAGAGCCCGTGTGCGGCCTGGGCGCAGAAGCGGCGGGTGCCCGGCGCGAAGGGGAGGCGGTACGGGCGGTCGGCCGTCTCCGTCCCGGGAGCGCCCAGGGGACGAGAGCCGACGCAGGCGGAGGCGAGAAGCGCCGGCAAGAGGAGGAGGAGAAGCGTGCGTCCCACGGCCGGGCATGATCGCACGCCGCCTACCGCTCGTCGGATTCACGGGTGGAGCGCGTAGGCTGTGACGGTGACGCGTTTGGAACTCCCCGTGGATGCCGTCCTCCCGGACCTCGTCCGCGCCGTGCAGGCGGGCGGCGCCGCCGTGCTCCGGGCTCCGACGGGCGCCGGCAAGACGACGCGCGTGCCGCCCGCGCTGCTCGACGCCGGGCTCGCGGGCCGGGTCGTCGTGCTGCAACCTCGCCGCGTGGCCGCCCGCGCGTCCGCACGGCGGATCGCGAGCGAGCGAGGCACGCGGCTCGGCGGGGAGGTCGGCTACCAGGTGCGTTTCCAGCGCCAGGCGACGTCGGCGACCCGCCTGCTGGTCGTCACCGAGGGCATCCTCCTCCGGATGCTCCAGGCCGATCCATTCCTCGAAGGCATCGGCGCGGTCGTCCTCGACGAGTTCCACGAGCGCTCCCTCCCGTCCGATCTCGCGCTCGCACTCGTCCAGCGGGTCCGGACGTCCGTTCGGAAGGACCTCGGGGTCGTCGTGATGTCGGCAACCCTCGACCCCGCCCCCGTCGCCGCGTTCCTCGGCGGCGCGCCGATCGTCGAGAGCGAGGGACGCGCCTTTCCCGTGGAGATCGAGCACGCGCCACCGTCGTCGGCGACCCGTCTCGAACAGGCCGTTCGCTCGGCCGTGCTCGACGTCGTCCGGCGCGGACCCGGCGACGTGCTCGTGTTCCTGCCGGGGGTGGGGGAGATCCGGCGTTGCGAAGCAGCGCTGAGCGAGGCCGCCAGGGCGCACGGATTTCGGGTGTTTGCGCTGCACGGCGAGCTCCCCCCCGAGAAGCAGGACGCGGCGCTTGCACCGGGCGGGGCTCGGAAGGTGATCCTGTCGACGAACGTGGCCGAGACCTCGCTGACGATCGAAGGGGTACGAACCGTGGTCGACACGGGCCTCGAGCGCGTGCCCCGGGTGGACCCGGCCGTCGGCCTCGAGCGGCTGGAGACGGTCCGCATCTCCCGGGAGTCGGCGACCCAGCGCGCTGGCCGCGCCGGTCGCACGGCCCCGGGACTGTGCGTCCGGTTGTGGGCACGGGGACAGGACGCGCTGCTCGCCCCCCAGCGCAGGCCGGAGATCGTCCGCGTGGACCTGGCGGGTGCCGCGCTTCAGCTCCACGCGTGGGGCGAGACGGATCTGGACGCGTTCCCGTGGTTCGAGCGCCCGCCCCCCGCCTCGCTCGCGGCCGCGGCGGAACTCCTGGAGAAGCTGGGTGCGCTCGCCCGGGGTCGCCTGACGGACACGGGCCGGCTCATGGCGCGCGTCCCCGCCCACCCGCGGCTGGCCCGCCTGCTGGTGGAGGCGCGGACGGTCGGACACGCCCGCCGACTCGCGCTCGCCGCGGGCGTCCTCGCCGACCGGTCCCCGTTCGTGCCGCTGCCCCCGCACGACGCCGTGGAGCACGCGTCGGCGTCCGACGTCCTCGACGTCGTGGAGGCCCTGGGGGCCTTCGACACCCGCAGCCGTCTCGCTGCCGGCGTGCGTCCCCTCCGACGCGGCCCCGCCCGCCGCGCGCTCCAGACGCGCGATCAGCTCGTCCGCGCGGTGGGCCGCTTGCCGGCACCCTCCGAGGAGACGGACGCCGACGAGGCCGTGCTGCGGGCCGTCTTCGCGGCGTACCCGGACCGTCTCGCCCGCCGGCGAGCGCGCGGCTCGAACCGGGCCGTCCTCCTGGGTGGACGCGGGGTGCGACTTGCCCCTTCGTCCGCCGTCCGCGAGGCCGAGCTGTTCGTGGGCGTCGACGTCCACGCCGGACGCAAGGGGGAGCGCGCCGAGGCCTGGGTCCGCACGGCGTCCGCCGTCGAACGCGCGTGGCTGCCCGCGGCCGGCATCCGCACGGAGGAGGAGGTCGCCTTCGACCCTGAACACCGGAGTGTCCGGGGCGTTCGCCGGACGCTCTACGAGGATCTGGTCCTCGACGAGGTGACGGTCGGCTCGCCGCGAGGGCCCGAGGTCGAGCGCATCCTCGCGGCCGCGGCCGCCGAGGACCTCGCAGGCGCCCTCCCTCTGGACGACGAGGCGGTGGCGTCGCTTCGCGCGCGCGCCGCGTGTCTCGCCGACTGGCGTCCGGGGCTCGGC
>JAUXCH010000399.1 GCA_030618975.1 Planctomycetia bacterium | reverse complement strand
GGTTGCCGATGCGGCTCGCACAGCGCAGGTTGGCAGGTGGATTGTTCCAAGAGCCGCCGCGAAGCACGCGCACGGCCTTGCGATGGTCGAACCAGGAATCCGTCCAGTCCCACATGCCCCCGGCCGCGTCGGCCATGCCGTAGACGGAGGTGGCGGTCTCGAAGACCCCGACCGGCTCGGGCTGGGTGCTGTGCTCCCGCGACTCGCTGCACTTGGCGAGGCTCGCGTCCGCGAGGTCGCCCCAGGGGAAGCGCCGGCCGTCGACACCGCGCGCGGCCTTCTCGCGCTCCTCCTCCGTCGGGAGTCGCCACTCCCGGCCCGTCCCCTTCGCCTTCCAGGCGCAGCAGGCCACGGCGTCGGCGGCAGGCTGGGGAGCTGCGGGCTTGCGGGAGACGCTCGAACTCATCGGACAGGAGGCGATCGACGATGGTGCAGGTCGCGGCGGCGGCGTGGGCGATTCGGACGGTGGCCCGACGACGACGGTGCCCCCTTCCCCGACATGGGCCCCGAGGAGATGCAGAAGGCGTTCCCGAAACTCGTCGCACAACGCAAGAACTCCGGTGCTGGCCTCTCCGCCCTGGCGAAGAGAGGCGCGTGGGCGCAAGCACGCACCGCGGCGCAGAGCGCCCAAGGCGAGGAGCAGCGGGGCAGCGCACGGCCACGCGACCATCCGGCGAATGCTCATGGGGCCGGCAAGTCTGCAGAGTTGGCGGCCCCTCAAGGCTACAGTGGCTACATCATGGAAACCGTCGTCGGCGTCCGCGAGCTCGAGAACCGTCTCTCCTTCTACCTGCGGTGCGTCCGCGAGGGACACGACGTCGTGATCACCGATCGCGGTCGACCGGTCGCCGTCCTGCGTGCCGTTTCGGAGGATCGGACGGATCGGTCCGAGGAAGAACACCTGGCAGCCCTGGCCGCCCAGGGCATCCTGAAACTGGGCAAGGGCGTCCACGTCCGCCCCCCGCGCGGCCGGCCGGGCCCCCGCCTCTCCGAGGCCGTTCTCCGCGACCGGGACGAAAGGGGATGGTCCACTTGGACACGAGCCTCCTCGTGAAACTCTACGTGCCGGAGCCGGAGAGCGCGGACGTGGCCCGGTGGATCGGCGAGGACTCCCTCGTCGTCGTCTCCGAGATCGCCCGCGTGGAGTTCGCCTCCGCAGTTGCGCGTCTCGTGCGGGAGGGGACCTTCTCTCGCGCGCGTGGCCGAACGCTCCTCGGCCGGCTCCAGGCGGACTGGGAGCGCTACGCCCGAGTTGGCGTGGACGGTCGCGTACTCGACGAGGCGATAGCCCTGCTCGCGCGCCACCCCCTGCGCACCTTGGACGCCGTGCAACTCGCCGGCGCACTCGTCATCGATCGCCGCGCGCCTTCGCGCCTCCAGTTCGGCACAGCGGACCGGCGTCTGGTGGCGGCCGCCGCCAGGGAGGGGCTTCCCGTCCTCGGAGCCCCCGCCGCCTGACACGCGGGCTACCGCGTGTCAGCAGCAGCCGTCGTGAATAGTGACGGAGATGCGCCAGGCGACGCGCCACGAGAGGCCCTCTACGCAACGGTGTCCGATCCGACAGCTCCAGGGCTGCCGCTGCGTGCCGGATCTCGCATCCCTCCTGGAACGAGTGGATTCGCTGCGGGTCTGCGTGGAGGCCGAGCGGGAGCTGGACATCGTCGAGGAGGTCGTCCCCGGCGAACGGACGACGTAGCGGCACCGCGGCGAGCGGCGCCGCCACACCCTCCAGGATGCCGACGGCCACCGGGACGCCCTCCGCTTCGTCGCGCACGCTCACCCGCCCACCGCTGCAGACACCTCGACGTACACCTCGACGTAGCCCGTCGCCAGCCCCCGTTGTCAGGGTTCTGCAGCTACCCCCCGATGCAGGACGTCGCTCGCAGAGCCGAGCCAATGCGTTTTACGTTTTCCATCGTTCCCCCATTGCCGAATCGGAAATCGCGGGAAATGCGGGGAAGGGAAAGCGCGGCGCCAGGCATTCATGAGCCGTGCGAGGAGGCTGTTCGATGCGGGTGCGTATCACGCCGTGGGGTGACTGATGACCCTTCGGTAATCCGACAGTCGCTACGAGGCGGTTTCCTGCCCGTGTCCGGCCCACGCCTCCGTGCTCTCGCGATTTTGGTCGAGGAGACGTGATTGACTAGCCGCTCTGCCAAGCAGACCAGCAAGCCACGGCAACCCTCAGATCGGGGGCGGGGTACCCTCCCGCAACACGGGTCGCTCCTTCTACTTCGGCCTCGGTTCGAACTCACACCGGTCCGAAGCGGCGCAGGAGATCCTCGATCTCAGCGTGACGCAGATCTCTCTCCGGCAGAATGCCTCCCAACGTCTCCGCAATGTAGCGACCATCCAGATCGGCGGTCGTCGCGATCAACGCATGCACGTCCGGCACGTCCTTGGCCCGATGCCACAGCATCTTGAGGACGATGAGGTCCTCGATCGAGACGAACGGAATCGTTCCATCGGGAAAGTCCACCCAAACGGCGCGCTCGATGATCGTCCTGTGGTACGGCAGGACCGGGACGAGGATTTCGACGGTCACTGGTCCCGCATGCAGCGCGGCGACGTACCGCTCGCGGATAGCCTCGATCAGATCGCGGTCGTCCCCCTCGAAGCCCTGCTCCCGCACGATCTCGAACACGCGGGGGAGCTGCATGGCGGTAGCGACGACCAGGATGTCGAGGTCCTGCGTCGCGCGTACGTAACCGTAGGATGCCATTGCCACGGCACCGGTGATCGCATGGGGGATGTCCGCCTGCGAAAGGCCCAACGAGATGCGGGCCGCCAGGCCGGGGAGATCAGCGAGGGCAGCCAAGGGACGCGTCGCTCCAGTGGCGCCAGAACGCCACGTCGTCAGGGGCAGCCAGCGGCTTGCGATCTCCGAGCAGACGGTCCATCCCTCGTAGTAGGGCGACCAAGGCGTCGAACCGTGCGACCACTTCCATCGCAAGGTAGGGACGGACGGTAGCCCGCGCCGTCTCCTCATCGGACGGCCTGGCGTCGAAGTACCGGTCCAGGGTCGGGTCCTCAGGCATTGCGCCTCCCAGGATACCGCACGCGGTCACACGGTGCGGAACCGACGCCGAGAGCGGGATCTCCCATACCACCGGTCGCGGGTACGGGTGGTCTCGGCTCGCCCCGACCATCCCAACCAGCGAATGGCAGTAGGGGTTCTACGGGTAGCCCAGCCCGGTCCACCTCGTCATCAGACTCGGCCGTCTCGCCGGAGCCGGGGAAGGCAAGCCCGTCGTTCCCCCCGTCGAGATGCATCGCGTATCTGGATGGCGTTGCCAAGAGCCCTGCTTCCAGGGCTCCGCGGCCCATCCACCGATGTAGGACGTGGCCCGCGTGTGACGCATCACGAAGGCGCCGCCCGCAAAGCCCAGCCAATGCGTCTTTACGCTTTCCATCATCCCCCCCTGCCCCACAGGAAATCGGAGGAAATGCGGGGCCAAGGAAAGTGCATCGCCAGGCATTCACGGGGCGCGCGAGAAGGCGAGTCGTTGCGGGTGCGTGCGTCGCTGTGAGTTGATTGATTGATTGGTTGATTGACCCGCTGGAACTCCGCGCACCGTCCCGGAACTCATGACGGGCACGCGAGCAAGGAGCACGGCGTCAGCGCGCGGCGTGGAAGTCCACCTCGACGCGCAGTGGCTTCTCACCGACGACGATCTGTTTCGCCGCAGCGCCCCAGGTCTTGCCGCCGTCGGTAGACCAGTCGAGCTCGTACGTGCCCGGTGGGATCGGCGCGAAGGTCACCGAGTCCCACTGAGGATGCATCGAAGCAGTCCAACCTACGTCCACGTCGACGCCTCGCAGTCGTACGTCTCCACGCGGAAACCGGACGGGACCCAGCCTGGGTATGACCTCCAAGGATGTGGCGTGCACGACGATGTCGAGATCGCGCTGCCCCACTACACCCGATGCGTCTTCAGAGAACGTTCGCAGGTGCTGCCGCACGAAGACCTCGATGGGAGTGCCGACCGGCAACGGCAGCCATGCGTGCCAACGTCCGGCCTCGGCGTCCACGAAGCCGCGGTACGTCTTCCCAGGTCCGGCTTGCACCTCGACGCCGAAGGGAACGGCACCGACCTTGGCAGGTCCTGAGTACGCGCCCCCGACCTCCGCGAGCCCGGACACGACCAGGGTGCGCGACTGCCGAGCGGAATCGACCTCGATGGTCCCGATCTCGCGTTCACCCGCCTGAAGGACAGGACGACCGTACGGTAGCCCTTCGAGCGACACGCGACCCTGCTCGTCCGTCCAGTAGATCCTGTTGTGGACAAGCACCTCGAACGGCCCGAGGGGCCCCCCTCCGGGCGTTTGAAGGGTGAGATCCACGATGCCCATGCAGGGGAGCACGAGGTCGAGTCCCTGGCGAGCCAGGGGAGAGCGCAGGCGCCGCCACGAGGACTCCATCCGATGCAACCGTGCGCGCTGGCCCACCGATGCGTCGATGCGGATGATCTCGTCGCTCGGCGGCGGCAGCATCACGAGATGCTCGCCCCCATCGACGACGACCAGGGTGGACGTGGTCACGTCGCCGATCGAGATCCGCACGCGCGCCCTTTCGCCCGTCAACTGGCCAGCAGGCTGAGTGCGGCACCGCACGGCGATCGGTTCCCATGGCCCGAGCAGCACGAGGTCCACCGTCTCCTGGCTGCCTGGAGCCAACTGCACGGAGCGGGAGGCGCGGAAGCGACCGTCCGGGCTGGAGGCCGAGAGGTAAACGGGATCGGCGGGCACGCGCAAGGTCATCGTGCCTTGGCCATCGAGCGAGAAGGTCTGCCTGGGAATGGGCACGTTCCCCTTGGTCGCGACGGTTGCGCCCGGCACGACGCCACCGTTCTCGTCCCGCACGCGCACGACGAGGGCTGCATAGGGGCGGGCCACGAGTTCCAGGGGGCCGACGACTTCGCCCGGCTCCGGCTTGATCCAATGGAGCGGGGTGACAGCCCGCTCCGCATCGCGCCAGTAGACGATCATGCGCCCGGCGTCTTCCGCTGGAAGCCTGAGTTCAAACCGCCCGCGATGCGTGCCGAACGTGGCGGACGGCTCCGCGCGACTGAGGATCCGCACATGCAAGCGCCCCCCCCGGACGCGACGACCTCGCTCGTCCACGACGTGTCCAAAGAGAACGATCGATCCGTCGGTCGGGGTCGACGGGGGTTCGGGAGACGGAGCGACTGACACACCCGGCGATTGGACACCCTCGGACCGCGCGCTTCTGCTGCCCTGAAGTTGCGGCGCGCCCGGCTCACGTACCGTCTCGCGCACACGGTCGTCCGAGAGGTCGTCTTCGGCTGATCGTGGGCCCTTCGCGCCACG
>JAUXCH010000719.1 GCA_030618975.1 Planctomycetia bacterium | reverse complement strand
CTTATTGTCAATCATCTGGGTACACACTCCGTTGTTTGGTGCGGCCCACCTGCCCCTTCTCGCGGGGGCGCGTTCGGACGCGCCGCTCGGTGACCACCCAGCCGGCGACGCGCACGCGGCGGCCCGCGTGGCGCGCGAGCTCGGTCGTCGGTACGGCGCCGGCTTCCCGCGCGGCCTCCTCCAGGAGCTCGGAGGGGTGGAAGGAGGCGGTGAGCCCCAGGGTCTCGACCTCCATCTCCAGGAGCTGCTCGGGGGTGTAGGTCGGTGGGACGGCGATCGTGCGCTGCCGGGGAAGCAGGGCGGTGGGACCGAACAGGACGGTACGCGCCTGTTCCTCCTCGCGGGCCTTCACGTACCGCTCGAAGTCGAGGACGAGGATCCAGAGGAGCTCCCCGCGCGGTCGGTCGAAGATGTCGAGGGCGCCGGCGAGCACGAGTCTCTCGGTCTCGTGCTTCTCCAGCCGGGTGCGGAGGAGGAGGTCGGTGGGCGAGAGGTACGGTCCCCCCGCCTCGCGGATGCGGACCAGCGACCCCGCGGTGCCCTGCCGGAGTCCCTTCACCTGGTCCAGGCCGAGGCGCATCACGCCGCGCCGACCGGCGGGACCGACGTCGGAACGATTCACGCAGGGCAGCTCGATCTTCGCGCCGAACCGCCGTGCGTCCTCCACGTAGGCCCGCGGCGCGTAGAAGCCGGCCCCGTTGCGAAGCACCGCGGCGAGGTACTCCGCGGGGTAGCGGGCCTTCAGGTACAGGCCCTGCCAGGAGATGCGTCCGTAGGTGGCGGCGTGGGCCTTGTTGTAGGAGTACGCGGAGAAGCGCCGGATGGAGTCCCACACCTCCTCGATCACCGCTGGGGGGACGCCGCGCTCGGCTGCCTGCGTCCGGAAGGCCTCCTCCGTGCTCGGCAGGTCCTCGGGGTCGCGCTTCTTGGAGAACGCCCGCCGAAGCTGGTCGGCCTGCTCCAGGCTGAAGCCGGCGACGGCGGCAGCGGCCCGGAGGGTGTCCTCCTGGTAGAGCATCACGCCGTGGGTGTGGGCGAAGAGGGGATCCACCCAGGGGTGGAGGACGGGCGTGGGCTCCTCGCCGCGCCGGCGGCGGATGTAGGCGTCCTTCATGCCCGAGCTCGCGGGGCCGGGGCGGATGAGGGAGAGCGCGATCATCGCGTCGTCCTGGGTCTTCGCGGCCATGCGTACGACGAGGTTGCGCATGCCGGGCGACTCGACCTGGAAGCAGCCGAGCGTGTACCCGCTCGAGAGCAGTTCGCCGGTTCGCTCGTCGTCCTCGGCGATCGCGTCGAGGTCGAGGTCGTCGCCGTAGAGGGTGCGTACCTCACGGTGGACGTCGGAGATGACGGCCAGGGCGCGGTTGCCGAGGAGGTCGATCTTGACGAGCCCGGTCGCCTCCACGCCGTGCATGTCGTACTGCGTGACCACGAGCCCCTTCGCCGATCGTTCGAGCGGGAGGCTTTCGACGAGCGGGCCGTCGCCGATGACGATGCCGCCGGGGTGGATCGAGAGGTGGCGCGGTAGCCCGTCGAGAGCCCTGGCGGCTCGCAGCACCGTGCGCCAGGGCGGGCGGTCGAGCGGCAGGTCGGCCAGCTCGGGAGGCCGGTTGGGTTCGGGAGACCTACTTGGTTCGGGATATCCGCGGCCTGAGGACGGTCCCCCGCGCTCCCGCCGCCACGGGAAGTGGCGGGCCACGCGGTCGATCTCGGGGGGCGGCATGCCGAACGTCTTCGCGGCCTCCCGCACGGCGCCGCGCGCCTGGAAGGTCACGTGCGTGGAGATCATGGCGACGCGGTCCTCGCCGTAGACGTCGTAGGCGTGCTGGATGACCGCGTCGCGGCCCCGCCAGTCGATGTCGAGGTCGATGTCGGGGCAGTCCTTCCGGGCCGGGGAGAGAAAACGCTCGAAGGGCAGGTCGTAGCGGAGCGGGTCGACGGAGGTGATGCCGAGTCCGTAGGCGACGATCGAGTTCGCCGCCGACCCGCGGCCGACGACGGGGATCGACCGCGCTCGCGCGAAGAGGACGAGGCCGTGGACGATCAGGAAGTAGTCGCAGAAGCCACGATCCCGGATGACGCGCAGCTCGCGTTCGAGCCGGGAGAGCACGTCGGGGCGCAGGGCCCCGTAGCGCCCCTCGAGACCCTCGATGCAGAGCTTCGCGAGCTTGCCATAGGCGGCATCGCCTCCTGGCTTGCCGCCGGCATTGCCTCCAGGTTTACCGCCAGCATCGCCCCTTGGCTTGCCCCCCGGATCCTCGCGGTCCAGGTCGAGCGAGGGCAGCCGTGGTTTCTCGGACCGCTCGAGCCGGAACTCGAGGCGTTCGGCGATCCGGCCGGTGTTCGTCACGGCCTCCGGGGTGTCGGCGAAGGCCTTCGCGGCGGCCTCGGGCGGGACGAGCCAGGCCTGGCGGGGCGCCAGGTCGAGGGGGCGTCCGTCGCGGCCGATCGCGCCGGGCACCACGTCGCGCAGCAGCTTCAGGTGTCCGATGGCGAGCTGCAGCCGGTGGAGGTCGTGTTCCTCGGGTCGGGCGAAGAAGGTCCGGAAGGTTCCCGCGACGGGCCGCCCGAGCTCGTGCGCCTTTTCCCAGAGGGCGCGGCGTTGCAGCACCGGCGCGTGGGCGACGACCTCGCCGTGCAGGTCGCTCTCGCCGAAGGCGGGGTGGAGCGCGGCGAGCAGCCGGGGCGAGGGCGTGAGCACGACGAGGCCCTCGCCGAGCTCGGCGAGGTCGTCCTCCAGGGTGAAACCCTCGTCGAGCTGGCGGCGGGTGAGGAGGTGGCAGAGGGAGCGGTGGCCGGCCGCGTCCTTCACCAGCACGACGGCGCGGTCGCTCCCCCCGGGGTCGTGGACCTCGGCGCCGTGGAGTGCCCGGAGCCCCACCGCGTCGCACAGCGTCTGGAAGGACGGGAGAGCGTAGGCGCCGTCGGTGTCCGTCAGGGCGAGGGCGGGGTAGCCGAGGGCGGCGGCCCGCGCGACGAGGACCTCCGGCAGGCACGCGCCCGCCTGCAACGAGAACGCGGAGTGCACGTCGAGGTGGACGAACG
>JAUXCH010000341.1 GCA_030618975.1 Planctomycetia bacterium | reverse complement strand
CTTCCTAAGACCGCTTGGCCTCCGACTTCCGCCGCGGGCTGACCGCGGCCCCCCCGGGAGGAGTCATGGTCCGCAAGCTCTTGCGGGAGCGCCTCGCGCGCCCCGAACCCGTCCTCATCGCAGGCGCGCACTCGGGTCTCTCCGCCAAGCTGGTCCAGGAGGCGGGCTTCGACGGGGTCTGGGCCTCCGGCTTCGAGATCTCGGCCTCCCACGCCGTTCCCGACGCCAACATCCTGACCATGCGGGAGAGCCTGGACGCCGCCGTCCAGATGGCCCGGGTGATCGACATCCCGGTCGTGGCCGACTGCGACAACGGTTACGGCAACGCGATCAACGTCATCCACGCGGTGCGGGAGTACGAGCGCGAGGGCATCGCCGCCATCTGCATCGAGGACAACGTCTTCCCGAAGCGCTGCTCGTTCTACGCGGGCGTCAAGCGCGAGCTCGCCGACCCCGAGGAGCACGCCGGAAAGATCAAGGCGTGCCTCGACACGCGTACGGACGACGACTTCCTGATCATCGCCCGCACCGAGGCGCTCATCGCCGGCTGGGGCATGGAGGAGGCGCTGCTGCGCGGACGCGCCTACGCGGACGCCGGGGCCGACATGGTCCTGATCCACTCGAAGTCCCCGTCCCCGGACGAGGTCCTCGAGTTCGCCGGCCACTGGGACCGCGACACGCCGCTCGTCTGCGTGCCGACGATCTACAAGGAGACGTCCGC
This sequence comes from Planctomycetia bacterium, assembly GCA_030618975.1. GTDB lineage: Bacteria > Planctomycetota > PLA2 > PLA2 > JAEUHO01 > JAUXCH01. The sequence goes on along the minus strand of JAUXCH010000341.1, from coordinate 5,202 downwards.
AGCGACGCTCGGCGCGGCCGGATTCAAGCTGATCATCTACGCGAACCACGGCCTGCGCTCCTCGATCAAGGCCATGCGCGAGGCGTTCACGAGCATCATGAGGGAGAAGCGCGCGAGCGCCGCCGACGACCTCGTGGTCCCCCTCACCGACGTGTACGGCCTCATCGGCGTGGACGCCATGAAGACCGAGGAGAAGTGCTACCTCCCCGCCGGCGGGAAGAAGGTCCGTGCCGTCGTGCTGGCCGCCGGTGCGAGCCCCGAGCTCGGCGAGCTGACCGAGGACCGCCCCAAGGCGATGCTCGACATCAAGGGCAAGTCGATCCTGGCCCGCCAGATCGAAGCCCTCAACGCGACCGCCATCCGCAACATCGCCGCCGTGGTCGGCTACAAGCGCGAGGCGGTGGACCTGCCGAACCTGAAGACGTACGTGGCCGAGGAGACGAGCGGCGAGCTCGACTCCCTCATGGCCGCCGCCCCCGAGCTCGAAGGCCGGACGGTCGTCCTCTACGGCGACCTGCTGTTCGACCGCGGGCTCCTCGAGCGGCTCCTGCAGGCCGACGGCGACGTCGTCCTCGTGGTCGACCGCGCAGAGGCGCCCGAGCGCGCGCGACGCGACCTCGTCCAGACGAGCGCGCCGCCCGAGACCTCCGGGCGCTTCCTGCCCGGGTCCGACGTCGTGAAGAAGATCGGCGTCGACATCGAAGGCGCCAACGGCGAGTGGATAGGCATGCTGATGCTCTCGCCCGAGGGCGCAAAGCGCTTCCGCGAGCACTACGAGATGCTCGCGAAGACCCACGGCGACCAGCCGCTCCACCAGGCGAAGAACCTGCACGAGGCGGCGCTCACCGACTTCCTGCAGAGCCTGATCGACAGCGGCCTCGAGGTGCGCGCGGTGGACACCTGGAAGGGCTGGATGGAGATCGACACCTTCGAGGACTACCGTCGCGCCTGGGGGAAGTTCGACTGATGCCGAAGTCGAAGGAACTCCTCTCCGCGCTCGACGGCGCGGGCTACGACTTCTTCGCCGGCGTGCCGTGCTCGCTGCTGAAGGGCGTGATCCGCGAGCTCGACGCGGATCCCAAATGGGGCTACGCCTCCGCCACCCGCGAGGACTCCGCCGTCGGCATGGCCGTCGGCGCCTGGATGGCGGGCCGCAAGCCCGCCCTCTTCCTGCAGAACTCCGGGCTCGGCACGTGCATGAACGCGCTCGTGAGTCTCGACACGATCTACGAGATCCCGGCGCTGCTCGTCTCCTCCTGGCGAGGAGAGGGCGGCAAGGACGCGCCCGAACACCTCGTCATGGGCGAGATCATGCGGGACTTCTACGACATGCTCGGCCTGCCGTGGCGCGTGCTGCGCCCAGACCACGTCGCAGAAGACGTAGCCGCCATCACGCAGACGATCGCCGAGCGGTCCGTGCCCGGCGCCCTCATCGTGAGCAAGGGGATCCTCGATGCTTCGAGCTGACGCAGTCCGAACCGTGATGGAAGCGGTGACCGACGAGCTCGTCGTCGCCTGCAACGGAATGATCGGCCGCGAGGTCTTCACCGCCAACGACCGCGAGGCGAACTTCTACATGATCGGCTCCATGGGCCTGGCCTCGTCGATCGGGCTCGGCGCCGCGATGTGCCGGCCCGACAAGCGCGTCCTCGTCATCGACGGCGACGGCAACGTGCTGATGGGTGCCGGCGCGCTCGCCAGCGTCGCGGCCGAAGCGCCGAAGAACCTGCTTCACGTCGTGCTCGACAACGAGGCCCACGGATCCACCGGAGGCCAACGCACCATCAGCAACCGGGTGCCCCTCGAAGCCATGGCCCGCGGTGCCGGCTACCGCAGCGCGGAACGCGTCGACGCGGCGGAGCTCGCCGACAGGCTGCCCGCGTTCCTGAAGGGGGACGGGCCCGCGATGCTGCTCGTCAAGGTCGAGCCCGGCAACATGCAGGGCATCGCGCGCGTCTCGCACACCCCGCCCGAGATCGCCCGCCGCTTCGCGCGGGCCTTGCAGGCCTGACGGTCGTGCCCGCCCCCTACGTCCTGATGAACCCGGGGCCGATCAACGTCCCCGCAAGCGTCCGCCGCGCGCTCGCCGAGTGCGAAGACCAGTGCCACCGCGAGCCCGAGTACCTGGCGCTGCAGGGACGGGTGCGCGAGAAGCTCGCAGGCGTCTTCGGCGTGACCGACACCTACGATCCCGCCCTGCTCACGGGCTCGGGCACGGCGGCGATGGAGGCGATGGTCGCCTCCGTCGTGGGCGACGGCGTGCTCGTCCTCGACAACGGGGTCTACGGCGACCGCCTCGCGAGGATGGCCGAGGTCCAGGGCATCCGCACGAAGCGTCTCGAGGCCACTTGGTTCGAGCGCCACGACCCGGCCGCCGTCGAGGCCGCGCTCGAGGACGGGCTCGACACGATCGCCTGCGTCCACCACGAAACGACGACCGGGCTCCTGAACGACGTCCCCGCCCTCGCGGAGGTCGCGCGCCGAACGGGCCGGCGCCTGATCGTCGACAGCGTGAGCGGGCTCGCGGGCGAGGCGTTCGACTTCGCAGCCGTTCGGCCGACCGCCGTCTGCTGCACCGCGAACAAGTGCATCGAAGGGCTGCCGGGCGTCTCGTTCGTCCTCGTCGCGAAGGGCACCGCGCTGAAGCGCCGGTCCGTCTACTTCGATCTCGAGACGACGATCGCGAAGCAGGCCGCCGGCGACACGCCCTTCACGCCCGCGATCCAGGTGATGGCGGCCTTCGAGGCGGCCCTCGACGAGCTGAAGAAGGAAACGGTGGCCGGACGCCTCCAGCGCTACGCCCGCGCGTCGCGCCTCCTCCGTCACGCGCTCGCAGACCTGGAGCTCGATCTCCTGCTGCCCACGGCCTTCCTCAGCAACACGATCACGTGCGCGAAGTTGCCCGCAGGCGTGCCCTACGAGCAGATTCACGAGCGCATGCGCGAGGAGGGCTACGTCCTCTACGCGGGGCCGGGCGACCTCAGGAAGACCGCGTTCCGCGTCTCGAACATGGGCCGGATCTCCACCGAGGCACTCGGCCGCTTCGGCCCCGCGCTGGAGCGGTCGATCTCGTGAAGGCGATCCTCCTCGCCGCCGGCGTGGGCCGGCGCCTCGGCAGCGACCGGCCCAAAGCGTTGCTCGAGGTCGGCGGGCGCACGCTCCTGGACCGCCACCTCGAGAACCTCGCGCGCCTCGCCCTCGAGCCGCTGGTCGTCACCGGGTTCTCGGCGGAACTCTTCGCCCACCTCCCGACCGTCCACAACGCCGAGTACCGCCGTGGGAGCGTGCTCTCCCTGGGGATCGCCCTCGACGCGATCGACGAGGACGCCGTCGTGATGGACGCCGACGTCCTCTACGACCCTTCGATCCTCGCCGACGTGGTGGGGCTCCACCGCGGCTTCGCGCTCGACCTGCGCACGGAGCCGGGCGAGGAGGAGATGATGCTCGGCGTGCAGGACGGCAAGGTGCGCGCCATCCGCCGCGGCCGTCTCGAGGGCTTCGACCGGGTCGGCGAAGGCGTCGGCTTCTTCAAGCTCGACCGCGGCAGCCTGCCCGCGCTCCGCGAGGCCGTCGAGGCGAGCGACCCGGAAGGCGACTACGAGGCAGCGCTCGACCTCTTCCTGGGCGTGCACGGCGCGGACTACGTGCTGGTGGGCGACCGGGCGTGGGTGGAGATCGACTTCCCCGAGGACATCGAACGCGCCGCCCACCTCGGGGTCAGGTGAAATTCCGCGCTTTTCGGGCGATGGCGGCACGACTCGAGTTCACCAAGCCGCGGTGCCAGGGGAGCTCCCCCGAGTCCGCGTTGATGCTCTGAGGCCTGCCGACCGAGTCGGAGGCGGGCTCCCGATCCGGCTCGTCGGGGCTGGCCGCATCCCCTTCCACGCGCCCCCACGCCGTGACCCACGAGATCCTCCCGGCGGCTACGCTGGACGTGCTGCCTGTGGGAGATCGTCATGCGCACCCTCGCACTCCTCGTGATCGTCACGTTGCTGCTGCTCGGAGCCGCCGCCGCGCTCCACGCCGAGGACGAAGACTCCGACCGGGTCCGGAGAGAACACGCGCGGCTGATGGACGAAACGGTCGCCATTCAGATTCTCGAGTTGAGGGCGCGGGCCCAGGAGAGGCTGAACCAGTCGCTCTTCGAACTGTTGGAGGCGCATGTCAGGACGCTGAAGGCGGGAGGAAACGGCAGCGTTGCCGTCGTGAACGTCCTGAACCTCCGCATCACCGAGCTGGAGGAGTCCCTCGAAACCGAACGAAAGCGCTCGGGTGTCGACGAGAACGAGCTCATGCAGCAGCTGGTCGCGGAGCAGAAGCGCCACACCCGAGACGTCCAGCTCCTGCAGACGGAGCTCGTGAAGGCGAATGAGATTGCAGAGTGCAACCGGCTCGAGGCCACGCAGAGCTGGCAGCGAGTCACCGTGCACGAGGAGGAGGGCAGACGTCTGCGAAAGCGCCTCGTACAGGCCGTCTGGCTCCTGGGCGAGATCGGTCCTGCGGCGAAGATCGCGCTGCCGTGGCTGAAGGAGACGGTAGCGCTCGACGACGAGATCCTCGTCGACGCGGCGAAGACCGCCACGGCCCGCATCCAGGGCGACGGCAAGTAGGATGGAAGCGCGCGCCCGGCGTCGGCGCGCGTTCGATCAGGTCTCGAGCGACGATTCCAGGTGGTGCTGGAGCCAGATCGCGAAGATCGTCAGGGCGCTGAAGACCACCACCGCCACCTGTGCGTAGAGGAGCGGTCGGTCGAAGGCGATCAGGATCGCCGCGACCGCGTAGTGGGTCGTGGGCCCCAGCCAGAGCCACAGAGCCATGGCCGGGCGGACACGTTGCCGATACGCCTCGCGATCCGCGACCGCGGGGCCGTGATTCACGCCCGAGGCGTACGGCAGGAAGGCACCGATGAAGAAGCGCTTGAGCCCCTTCGCCTCGCCCCGCGCGCGCCGCACGGCCTCGACGTCGTCGACGTCGCCGCGGTACCGGCGCTTGAGCTTGTCCATCAGGTAGGCGCTCCACGCCATGCTGACGCCGGCGCCCACACCCCAGAGCAACCCGGGGATCCATCCGTGGTCCCCCACGAGCCAGACGATCAGGCCGACGTGGAACGCGATGGCCGTGACGTAGTCGGCGATCCCGTCTGCGATCCGTCCCCAGATGTCGCCGCCGCCACGGAGCCGCGCGAGCTGACCGTCCGCGCAG
>JAUXCH010000877.1 GCA_030618975.1 Planctomycetia bacterium | reverse complement strand
CGGCTACAGACCACCAGATCGAGGCGCGCGCCTGCGCTTCGGTACCCGCGGATCGAACGAAACCTCGGGAAACCGCGGGAGTGGATGCCCTTGCAGACGCCGCTTGTCGTCGATCTTCAGCTCGATCTTCGGACGGACGGTCCGGCGCTGTTCGTCTGTGAGCAGCCCCCGAGCGTGGAGCGCGTCGCGCCACGCGCGGAAGTCCGCGTGCAATTCCTCGATGGCCGCCGTAGTTCGACGGGCCCACGGCTGCCGGCCGCCCGACCACTTGATGTCGATCGTCGCGGACACCGGCAGGGCGGGCACGTCCGCGCCCACCAGGAAAGCTGTCAGCCACTCGTGGCGGTACTCCTGACGAGGATCCGGCCAGGAACTGCTACCGCCAAACCCGATCTGTCCGCGGTAGGTAACGCTGCGGCGCGTGTAGACGGGACGGGGACCGTCGCACAGCTTCGTCCACCTGCTCCACTCGTACGCGATGAGGGAGAGCGAATGGTCCGCGACCGGCGGGTACCCCGCCGGGACCTCGACGAACCCTCAGCCTGGCACACTGTCCCCCGGTCGGCGAAAGGGCGGATACGGCGGGTCTTCGTCCCAGATCCGCACGCGACGTCTCAGCTCGAGGTTTCCCAGGATCTGCGCCGTGAACGCCGGCACACGCCACCTCGCCAGCACGTTGCCCAGGGCCACGTACGCCTCGAAGTCGAGCCTCCGCGCCACAATCCGGAACACGCCGAGGTGCGCGGGGTCGACGGCCGGGCGGCGGCAGAGCAGCACGGTCGCGATCTCGACGTGCGCCGGTGCGAGCCGGCGCAGCGTCTCGCCCGGGACCGTCCCTCCGATACGTACGAGCGCATCCAGCAGTGCCTGGTCGACGAAGTAGCCGTGCTCGCGCGGGCCCTGGCCCGTAGCCGCCAGCACGAGACGCTCCTCGACGGCGCCGGCCAGCGCGCTGAGGCGTCGCTGCGCAACGATCCATCCCGCCCATGCCGCGTGCAGGCCGTCCCCTTCCGCGAGCCACGCCCGCAGGGTCGTCACGAGTTGCTCCTCCGGCGGCATCCCACCGGGCGGCTCGGTGGCCCGCGGCGTCTCTTCGGAAGCCGAGGGCAGGCTCCCGACGAGGACGAGGAGCACGACGAGAGCGACGAGCACGAGGCGGTGGGCGAGCATCACGCGACCAACCCAGCAATCCTCGGACCGGCCACTTGCCCGCGGGTGCCTGGAAGACCGCGGCGTCGGAGTCATCGATGCGGATGCGCCTGACTCCGATCGACTCCGGCACGGTCCGCCCGAGGAGCCGTCACCTCGTACCCAACCCCCGCGCCGAGGTTTCTGGACTCGGAGGGAAACCCACCATCGACGGGCGGCACGGATGCATGATGGTGGGTCACTCGTTGCCTGGAGGACACCCCGGCCATGACAGGGCGCAAGCAGCCTCGGTCGCGCAACGCCCCCTGCCCCTGCGGCAGCGGCAAGAAGTACAAGCACTGCTGCGCAACCAAGGGGTTCACGTGGGTCGAGGACGACGAGGGGAGCACCTACCGGAACGTGCCCCTACCTCCCGAGCTGGCCGGGATCCTGGAAAAGCTCGGCGAGGATTTCGTCTCCCAGCACGGGCGAGAGCCGGAACCGGACGACCCGCTGTTTCCGGACCTCCCGCACGCCGAGCACGTGGAGGCCGATCTGGCCCAGACCATGCGGGCCGCGGGCCTGCCTCCCGAGTTCGTCTACGCGTTCGAGAAGACGGGACTGCTCGTTTCGGAAGCCAACAGGCACCTCATTCCCGACGTCGACCTGGCGGCTTGGACCCAGGCGGTCGCGGAGTTCAGGGCGCAGGGCGGGGATCCCTGGGAGCAGCCTCCCGCCGTGCAGGGGGACGAGCAGATCGCCAACGACGAGCCTCACCCCGAGAAGGAAGGCACGGCGACGCGCGCGCTGCCGACCGGGACGGATGAGTGGCTCACTGAGATTGCAGGGGCGTACCGGGACGCCCTCGAGGCGCAGCCGCTCAGCGTGCTCATCGTCGGTAGCCCCCTCTCCGATGGCGAGTTGTACAAGCTCGCTCCGTACATCTTCTTCACGGTGCGAGGTGGCGATCTCTCCGAGCGCGAACGCAACGACATCATCGACGGCACACTGGCAAACCACGTCGCGCCGGGCGACTGTGAGGGCTGCGACGGTGTCGAGAGATCTCCGCTCCTGGATTTCGCCTTCTG
>JAUXCH010000327.1 GCA_030618975.1 Planctomycetia bacterium | reverse complement strand
TACGATCCGACTTGATCGCCTTCGTGGCGGCGACCTCGGCGCACGCGATCGGGCAGCCCACGGCCCCAGAACGCCGAGTCCGCGCGAGATGGGGCGCGTGGATCGCGGCGGGGCTCTGCTTCGCCGTCGTCGTGTTCTTCATTTTCGCGTGCAGTCCTGCCGTGGTCCGTCTGCAGGCGAAGTGACGGAAAGCCGTCGGGCGCCCGCAGGGACCCCGCCCCTTGCCTCCCCGGCCTCCGGGGTGTGCAATGGCCCGTCGGTCGACCGCGACGCCCCTGAGGGGAATCGATGCGCCTCACGCGCCTGGCTCTCGCTGCTCTCGTGCTCCTCGTCCTGGCTCCCGCCCCGGATCGGGTGGCCGTGGCCGAGGAGGAGCCGCTGCCCCCGGGGATGACCGAAGACCAGGTGCGCGTCCTCCGCGGCAAGCTCCGGTCCCGCGCCTCCGAGTGGTGGCGCTACCGGAAGAAGCTCGCGATGCGCTGCCCCCAGTGCAAGGGCGTCGGCCAGGTCCGGTGGCGGAGGGGGCGGCGACGGGTCCTCGTAGACTGCCCCAAGTGCGACGGCCACAAGATGCACGTCGACAAGGACGTGTACCGCCGGTGCTTCTACGACATGCGCTCTCCCGCGTTCCGCCTTCAGGAGGGCGTTCGCGCCCGCGTCACGCAGGAGTACCTGAAGGCGAAGCAAGGCCAGCCCTTCCCCGTGGTGATCAAGCGCTACGTCCTCAAGAAGATCGAGATCGTGGACGCGACGCACGGCATCGTCTGGATCGAGAAGAACAAGGACTCGGTTGCGCGCCCCCAGGAGTGGATCCAGGCCGAGGAGGTAGGGAAATCGGCGAAGTGGTACCTCTACGACCCCGAGGCGGACGGTGCGTGGGCCGGGATCGAGGAGCCGGCCCGGGAGGCGGATCCCGCGCCGGAGCCCGAGGCGCCCGCCCCGGCCCCGCCGGTCGAAGCCCCCGCGCAGCCCGAGCCTGCGCCGACACCGCCGGCTCCCCGTCCGGACGAGCACCCACGGGACGAGCGCGAGGCGAGCGTAGCGCTCGTCAAGCGCTGGGGCGAGGAGCGAAACGACATCCACGCACGCGTGATCCGGGTCGAGCTCGGGCTCGAAGAGGTCGAGGGTCACGAGAAGAAGGTGGCGGACGCGCGGACCTTCCTCGCGGAGGTGGAGGGCTGGCTCGTCGAAGCGAAGCCGTTCTGCGATCAGGCCCGGAAGGAGGTCGAGGAGCAGGGCCTCGGCCTGCGTCTCGATCACCGGCTCAAGATCAACACCCTGTACTTCAGGGCACACCGACGCTTGGAGCTCGTCGAGAAGATGCTCGTCGCCGTCCTTCCGGACCTGAGGGACTAGCCCGAGACCCGCCGCTTCACCTGCACCGCGTCCACGCCCTGGAAGGTGACGAGGAGCGCGCCCGCCGCACCGTAGCGCTCGAAGAGGTCGTACACGGCCTGCTCCTCGCCGGGCCAGGGGTAGGCGAAGATCACGTCGAAGTCCCGGGGATCGAGGCCCAACTCGTCGTACGCGCTCGCGGCGTCGGTCCTGAGCCAGGCGAAGTCGCCGACGTGGTCCGCGACGTCCTCGCCCCCCGACGGGATGAAGCTCCCGCAGACGAACTCCACGGGCAGGTCGTACTCGTCGGCGAGTTCCTGCGCCGCGTCGACGAGATCCTGCTCGATCTCGATGCCGCAGGCGTCGAAGTCGAGCTCGGCGGCCATCATCGCGACGACGCCGAAGCCGCTCCCCCACTCGCAGAAGAGACTTCCGGTGGCCAGGTGTCCCCTCGCGATCGTGGCCAGCACCGGGTACACGGCAGCGAAGTCGCTGGGCACGAATCCGACGATGGGATCGTCGAGTCGGCCCTCGACGAAGGCGTCGAGCCGGCGCTCCGCCTCGCGAACGAGGCGGCGCACCGGGTCGGGCATCTCGAGCGGGACCTCTCCGAATTCGACGTCTACCAGCGGCACCATCGCCCCATGGTAGTGGGAGGGGCCCGTACCATGCCGAGGTGAACGCGCAGGACCCTTCCGACGACCGACCCGCTCCCGCCGGCCGACCCGCTCCGTCCTTCGAGGAACTGGACCACCGGGAGACGCCCTTGGGCGAGTTGGTGCTGCGCCGCCGCACGACCCCATGGCGCGAGAACCCCGTCGTCTACGAGATCACGCTCGACGGCGCCTTCCTCATGTCGAGCCTCGTCAACGACTCCGAGGTCGCGCTCAGCCGTCACGCTCTCGAGGCGGCTCCGGCCCGCCCGCTGGACGTCCTCGTCGGCGGACTGGGCCTGGGACACACCGCCGCGGCCGCCCTGGAGGACGAGCGCGTATCGAGCCTGCTCGTCGTCGAGCGACTGGCCGCAGTGATCGACTGGCACCGCCAGGGCCTCGTCCCGCTGGATCCTCCCCTCGGCGTGGATCCCCGCACACGGTTCGTGGAGGGCGACGTGTTCGTCCGGCTGGGCCCGGACGGCGACGACGCGACCTACGACGTCGTCCTCCTCGACGTGGACCACTCCCCCCGGGCGCTGCTCCACGCCAGCCACGCGAGCTTCTACGAGATCGAGGGGCTCACCCGGCTCGAGGAGCACGTGCGGCCGGGCGGCATCTTCGGGCTGTGGTCGGCCGACGCGACCGATGGGGAGTTCCTCGAGCGGCTCGCGTCGGTCTTCGAGGAGGCGTGGGTCGAGACGATCCGCTTCTTCAACCCGCACGTCGGCGCGGAAGACGTGAACAGCCTCTACTACGGCCGGCGGGCGGACTGAGCTACTCGGACGCGGCGGGAACCTCGATCCAGAAGTAACCGCGCAGGTCGCCCTGCGCGAAGCCCAGCGCCTCGTCGTCGGGGTACCAGCGCTCGATCTGCGCCTTCACGTCGTCCGCGACCGACGCCGGGTCGCCGTGGCACGTAAGGCACGGGTTCTGGAGCCGGATCGGGAGGAGGACGCCGAGGCGGCCGTCCGCGCCCACGACGTACGCGTTGTCCGCGGCCTGCGCCTCCACGAGCGAGGCGGCCCACGCGGGCGGCGTGTTCTTCGGGTTGCGGAGGCGGAATGACGTGCGGCCGATCGTGACGCCCTGCTCCTTGGAGACGCGCGTCGCGATCTGCGGCGCCTCGCAACGGCACACGTCGATGGCCTCCGCGGCACCGCTGTCCCGGATGGCGCCCATGAGCGTGCCGGAGAGCTCCTCGAACATGGCGTCCTTGGCCTGGAATGCCCACGCGCGCTGCGCGTTCTGTGCGGCGTCGAGCGCGTCCTCGGCCACGGGCGTCCATGCGGTCGACTCGCTCCCGTCGCCCCCGCACGCAGCGAGGAGGAGGAGCACACCCAGGATCGGAAGGAAGGACCTGTTCATGGACGACAGGATAGGGCTCAGACGAGGCCCATGAGCTCCCAGATCCACGCGACCGCCGTGACGAGGATCGCGATGCCGATCAGGTCGAGCACGATCCCCATCTTGAAGATCTCGCGCGTCTTGTAGAGGCCCGTCGAGTACGCGATCATCGTCGGCGGCGTGCCGATCACGAGGGCGAAATCCACCGACGAAGCGATCGCCACGATGATGACGAGCAGCACGGGGCCCATGCCCAGAACCCCCGCGAGCGGAATCGCGAGAGGGACGAGAACCGCGGCCGTCGCCGTGTTCGACGCCACCGCGGTGAGCCCGAGGGCCAGGAACGCGACCGCGCCCAGCGCGACCAGGTGAGGGAGACCCGCCAGACCGACGAACCGCGTCGCCACCCAGTCCGAGGCGCCGGACTCCACGAGGAACACGCCCAGCGTCAGCCCGCCGCCGAAGGTGAGCAGCGCCGACCACGAGATCCGTCCGAGGTCGACGGTCCGCACCATGCCGAGGAGAGCGAGGGCGACCACGGCGATCAGGGCCACGACGCCGGGGTGCAGGCCGTGCCACGTCTGGGAGAGCCAGAGGATCATGGTGCCCACGAACACGGCGAGGACGACCTTCTGGTCCCGCGTGACGGGCCCGGCGTCCGCGTGCTCCCGACGTGCCGCCGCACGCGCCTCGGCGAAGGCCTCCTTCGGCACGTTCACGTGACTGCGGTGCCACAGGTAGACGCCCATCACGGGCAGGAAGAGGACGACGAGGGGCAGCCCGAAGGCAAACCACTCGACGAACGTGATCGTGCGCCCCACGAAGGTGTCCAGGAACTCCACGGCCAGTGGGTTCGCGGGCGTACCGATCTGGCTGCCCACGCCGCCGATCGTCGCCGCGTAGGCGATGCCGAGCACCATCGCCTTCCGATATCCCAGGTGGTTGAGCGGCGCGGTCACCGCGATCGCGATCGGTACGAGGACGGCCGTGGCGGCGGTGTTCGACATCCACATCGAGAGGAAGGCGCTGACGCCGAGCATCGCGGCGAAGAGCATGGCGGGGCTGCGCCCCGCGCGCGCCACGATCGTCGTCGCGATCCGGCGGTCGAGCCCGACCCGGTGCATCGCCTGGGCGATCAGGAAGCCGCCGAAGAAGAGCGCGATGATCGGGTGGAAGAACGGCGCCAGCGCCGCCTTCGCCTTGCCCATCCCGGAGGCCACGATCACGATGGGGACGATCAGCGCGGTCACCCAGAGGGGGATCGCCTCCGTGACCCAGAGCACGATCACGATGCCGAGGAGCGCGAGCACCACGGCGGTGTCGATCGGGGGACGCCGTGCCGCCTCGAGCCGACCGCCCTGCTCGTCCCAGTGGAGGATCGGGACGAGTTCCTCGCTCCCGTCCGGAAGCGTCACCGTGAGACGGACATCGTCGAGGTCCGGCCGGAAGGGCTCTCCGCCCCGCTCCGCGCGAATCGTCGCGCGCACGGGCTTCTCGACGGGCACGCCACCGGACAGCTCGACGAAGAGGTGGACGCCGTTCGCCTCGCCTTCGAGGGTCACGGCCCCGCGGCCGCCGACCACGACCCCCGTCTCGGCGACGGGCTCGCCCTGCCAGGTACACGCGACGCGCCCCGCCCCCTCGGACCAGCCCGGGGGCGCGAGCAGGGCGCAGGCCGCGGCCGCCAGCACCGCGAGGATCAGGAATCCCCACCGGGTCGGCTCGTCGCCCGTGTCCTCGGAGGGGAGGTTCGGATCCGGTGCGCCCGCCTCGTCGACCATGCCCGACCTCCCTGCTCACACCCTCAGGGTGTACGCAACTCCTCGTCGCAGGGCAAGACGTCCCGCTTCGCCCTGCCCCGAAGATCTGGTTCTTCACACATCCAGCAGGGAGGCGTAGACTCGCTTCGTCGCGTCCGCACGGAGGGGACCGACCCCGGTGTGCTGACGGGCGCCGGGCAGCGTGGCCTACGGGGGTGGACGACCCCCGGTACGAGAGGAGGTGATCAATGGGTATACGTGTCACAGGAGGCTCCTCCAGTTAGGTCCGCAACGGGCCGACTCGTTGGACGGCCTTCACAGACACCGGGCGGATCCCCGACGGGGGGTCCGCCCGTTTTTGTTTGGCCCTGACGGGCGAGCGGCTGGGGCGCTCTGCGCCGCAGCCTTTGGGGGAGATTGCGCCTTTGGCGCGATCTCCTCCGCGGTGCTTTCGCACCGCGGGTTCGGACAGGAGTCGCCGCTGGCCGTTGCGGACGCGTGGTGGGCCGGGGGGGCGGGGTAGGCTGACGGTTGGCCTTCTGCCCTCATGCGTACCTCCTCCATTCGTGCCGCCGGCTGGTTTCTGCTCGTTCTTGCCCCTCTCCTCATTGTCGGGCTCTCGCCTGCCCGGGCCGAGGACGACGACTCCATCGAGCGGCGCAAGCAGGATCTCCTGCTCAAGCTCAGGACCGTGCGAGCAATCGACCGCGGGGCCCTCTGGGTAGCGGCCCAGCAGAAGCTGGAGGGGTCGTTTCACCTGCAGGGGAACAACCAGGGCGGCCCTTTCCCGAACAGCCGCCACCGCTTCGGGGAGAGCGCGCTGGGCACCCTGACGCTGGCCCACTGCGGCTACGACGTCGAGAAGGTGGAGATCAAGCGCGCGATCTCGTACCTCCGCAAGCACTACCGCTCGTACCTGAAGGGCGACTACTGGACGCAGGCGTCGTCCTACAGCCTGTCGCTCGTGGTGTTGGCCCTCCACGAACTCTACGCCGAG
>JAUXCH010000116.1 GCA_030618975.1 Planctomycetia bacterium | reverse complement strand
GCCGGCGGCGTGAGGCCCTCGTTGCCGATGAAGCTGGCGACACTACGCTGCTCGTTCGGGGGCTCGATTGCGGCCACGGCGTGCCAGATCCGCTCGCGGGCGTTCGCGCCGGCGACCTCGCCGGCCGTCTTCTCGATCACGCGCGCGAGAGGCGCGAGGACCCCGTACGACCCTCCCGCGCCCGTCCACGGCTCGACCAGGAGGAGGTCCAGCGCGGCCACCGCCCCTTTGGCACCCAGCGAGTCGACGGGATAGGTGCTCGGGTTCGGGTAGCCGCGCTTCGGAAGCAGGAGCGGGAGCAGCGCGACGAGCGCCCGGCGGCCTTGTTCGCCTCCGCCCCGGATCAATTCGAGCGCGCGCTCGAGGGCACCCGGCGCCTGCGTCTCGAGTGCCCGCTCGAGCCAGTGCATGGCCCACTCGCCCCCGGCGAGGTGCCGCTCGAGTCGGGCCGCAGGGGTGAGGTGCTCGTCCAGCACCTCCCGCAAGGTGTAACGCTCCGTGGCGGACAGCTCCAGAGCCAGCAACGCGTCGATCGCACCGACGACCCGGTCGGAGGGCACGTCCCCACTCCTCCGAAACTCATTGAAAGCCTCGACCGCCGACTGCCGGGTGATCGCGTCCCCCTTCGTGGCGAGCTCCACGAGGCCGTCCAGCGCGTCCGCCTTTCCGAGCTTGGCCAGGAGCCTCGCGGCCGTGGTGGAGCGGCTCGGAGAGTCCTCCCGCGCGATCCTGATCAGGATCGGCAGCGCGTCCGTGCCCACCGCTTGGAGCTTCCCCCAGAGCTGGGCGCGGACGCGGGCCTGGTCCGCCCCGCCCACCTGGACGTAGCGGTCGAGCATCTCGCGGATCTTGTGCTTCAGGGGCGAGACTGCGGGCTGCGTGTCCGCGGCCGACGCGGCGACGTAGATCGTCCCGAGCGGAGACGGTTCCTGCGAGCCCGGCGGCAGCAGGCGGAGCAACGCGTCGTGCACCTCGCGCTTTCGGATCTCGGTCATCACGCCGGCGAACCGCTGCGTGAGTGCGCGGGGCGCCTCGAGCGCCTCCGACGTCTTGCCGCGACTCTCGTGGACGCGCGCGATGGCCCACGCGGCCTCGGCGCCGCGCACGCCGTTCGGGTCCAGCTCCAGGGCGCGCTGGTACAGCTCGAGGGCCTTCTGGGCGTCACCCTCGACCGTCTCGGCCACACGCCCCAGGCGCAGCAGCTCGGCGGCACTCTCCTCGGCCCCGGCGGGCACGGCACAGAGGAGTACGGCGATCACGACCGGGATGGCTCGGAAAGCGGCTTGCATGACGATGCTCCTTCGAACTCGACCACCACGGAGGATCGCCGCGGCCGCGCGCCGGGTGTCAAGCCCTCGCCACGCAGTCGTAACGTCCTTGTGAATTCCTACGGGTCGAAGCGGTAGCCCAGGCCGTGCACCGTGTGGATGAAGCGCGGCGACTCGCCGTCGTCGCCGATCTTCTCGCGCACCCGGGCAACGTGGACGTCGACGGTCCGGGTCGTCGGGTAGCGGTCGTAGCCCCACACCTCGTCGAGGAAGCGGTTGCGCGAGAGCACCCGCCCCGGATTCGCGACGAACAAGGCGAGGACGCCCGCCTCGAGCTTCGTGAGGGGGAGGGACGCACCGCCCCTGCGTACCACCATGGCGGCGAAATCCACCTCGGCCTCCCCCAACACGTGCACCACGGCGTCGTCGAGGCGGGCCTGGGCACGCTCGCGTGCCCGCACCCGCGCGTGCTCCCGCTCGAGCGCGAGGGCCCGGAAACCCCACCAGGCGAAGACGAGGCCGGCGCCCAGGAGCAGCAGACCGACCAGGGGAAGGGCAAGACGCCGGACCACGTGGGGCATCCTCCCGGGAGTCGGTTGCGGGTTGTCAACCGTTCGTAAACCGGGAGCCCGGGGTCAGGTCGAGATCCGCAACGTTCGCCGCCCGCACGGGTGCAGCCTACCTGCCTCCACCTCCCGACGCCTTCAGGCGGACGGTGACGAGGGCGGGTTCGGTGACCGTGCCCGGCAGGACGTCCTCCCGCGTCGCCTTCTCGTACCCCTCGCCCCCGGCTTCGATCTCGTGCACGTGACCCGGCACGAGTCCCAGGAGCAGGATGGTGCCGTCCTCGCCGGTGCGGCCTCCCCAGCCCGGGCGGTAGGAGAACCCGGGGAAGCGCTTCGCCTCGAGCGTGGGGTCCGCAGGACGCGCCATCCCGACGCCGCCCACGACCGGCTCCCCGTCGTCGTCGCGAACGAGCGTGAGGAGGATCGCGCCTTCGGGAAGCGCGAAGTCGAGCCGCGTCTCCGTGCCCGCTGCGAGCTGCACCGGCTCGGTCGACCGTGCTGCGAAGTCGTCGACCACCCGCGGATCCCCGAAGTAGACCTCGACCTGGGCCGCTCCCTCCTTCAGACCGGAGAACCGGAACACGCCCTCCTCATCGGTCCGTCCGATCAGACGCTTGCCGCCAGGGGCTTTCACGCCTACGAACACGCCCGGCAGCGGACGATCCCCCGCACGGATCCACCCGACCAGGGCCGCCGCGCTCGGGGAGGCCGGCTCCCCGAGGTCCGCTTCCGTGGTTTCCCCGGCTCGCAGCTCGACGCGGCCCCCGGAGACCAGCCCCCGGGCGGGATCCTCCAGGAGCATGAGCTTCTCGGTGCGCGCCGGACGGTCCGACATCGCGATGCCGGTCAAGGTGTACGTCCCGTCCTCCTGGACGATCGTCCGGCGCACGCGGCCCTTCCGCGCCCAGATCACCTCGCGTCCGACCGCCGGCTCGCCCGACGACAGCCACACGCGTCCCGTCGCGGTGGCCGTCGGGTAGACGGTCCACTCGAGCACGACGCCTTCGTCCTGGCGGGCGAGATGGAAGTTGGAGAGCGACCGGGCGTGAGTTTTCGTCTCCGCCCACCACGTCGCGCCCCGGGACCTGCCGCTCAGCTTTGCATCGTAGACGGGGAGCGTCACGTCACCCGCGGCGTCCGCCGTCACGCTCGGTCCCCGTAGAAACGCCTGATCGTCGCCGACTTCGTGGAACGGGGTCACCTTCGTGCCGCCAAGGGGCCTTCCGGTCACGGCGTCGAGGAGGCGGACCGTGACGTGCCGGGGCGTACGCGGCAGCGGCACCTCGAGTCGGGTCGCCTCGCCCTCCGCCAACTTCTGGGGCGGGCTCAGGTAGGGCGCCGCGCCGGGCCGCGGCACGAAGACGCGCCAAAGGCCCGCCTCCGTAGCGTGCGCCGTCGTGCCCTCGCCCGTCCAAGCCAGCTCGACGGCCTCCTGCCACGCCTCGGCGGGCCCGAACAGGGTGGCAATCAGGCCCTCGAGCCCGCTCTCCGTGAGCTGCGCGTCTCGCACGAACGTCAGGCGCGGCGGCAGGCCGACCGCTCCGTAGCGCTCCTGGAGCTCCTCGGGGGTCCACGCCCGCCCCTCCTCGTCGACGAAGGCGAGCGTGACGCGTGCTCCTGCGGGCGCGACCGGGGCCGGCGGCTCCTCTGCCTCGGAGCCCTCCTCGCGCACCACGACGCCGGGTGCCTCGTCTCCGTCCGCGCGGCCGCGGAGGACCGGCTGTCCGCCCCCGCCCCTGGAGATCTCCCGGGTTCCCTCGTCGTCGTCGGATCCTCTCCACAGCGACCAGCCGAGCAGCCCGCCCACCAGCAGCACGGCCAACAGGGCGGCGATCGTCGTCCCCTTCACCCCCATCACGACGGCTCCCAGGGCACCGCCCCCGCCGGTCGCCGGGGCGGCACGGGGCATTCCCGTCCAGGGCAGGAGGGCCGCGACCCACGCGCGACGGTCGCCCCCGCACTCCCGGTCGAGATCGGTTCGCAGTGTGTCCAAGCCCCGCTTCAGGCGACTCCTGACGGTGCCCGCCGGCACGTCCTGGCGCCGGGCGATCTCCGAGGGTTCGAGGCCCTCGAAGTACCGGAGCAGCAGGGTGCTCTTCTGGGGCTCCGGCAGGTCGAGCACCCGTCGGACGAGCTCCTTGTGCAGCTCGGCTCGGGCCACCACGTCGCTGGTCGGCTGGACGGACGCCTCCGGTCTGGCGACCCGACGCTGGCGCCGCGTTCGCGCACCCTCGCTCCGGCCCGACTGCCGCGCTTCGTTTCGCGCCACGGCCGCCAACCATGCCGGCAGGGCCTTCGGTTCGCGCGGCGGATGCTCGAGGGCCCGGAGCCAGGTCTGCTGCACCACGTCGTCCGCTTGAGCCTCGTCCAGGACGAGGCCGCGGGCGAGGCCCCGGAGCCAGCCGGCCTGGGTGAGAAGCGCGTCGGGATCGAACGTGTGGGTCATCGTGGGTCCTGTCCTTCGTCCCCAGGATGCAGACGATCCTCCCGGCGTTGCAGGCCACTTGGACTCCGGTCCGGAACCGATCCGACGAAGATCGGCTCAAACCGGCGGGAGCGTGGTGTCGCGCTCGCTCTGGGCCTTGCGGAAGGCCGCGACCGCCTCCGCGCAGGCGGCGTGCGAGATGCCCAGGATCTGGGTCGCGAGGATGGCTGCGTTCTTCGCGCCCGCCTTCCCGATCGCCAGCGTGCCCACCGGGACGCCGCCCGGCATCTGCGCGATGGACAGCAGGGCGTCGAGGCCCTCGGTGGCCCACCCCTTCATCGGCACGCCGAGCACGGGCTTCGCGGTCAGGCTCGCCATCACGCCGGGCAGGTGGGCCGCGCCTCCGGCGGCGCCGATGAACACCTCGACGCCCTTGGCTTCCGCTGCGGCGATGTAGGCGTGCAGCACGTCCGGCTGCCGGTGCGCGCTGATCGCTCGGCACTCGTGCGCGACCCCCAGATCGTCGAGCCCGGCACTGCAGTGCTTCATCGTCTCCCAGTCCGAGGGAGATCCCATGAGCACGGCCACCAGGGGCTTGTCATCAGCCATCGTCGTCCTCCGTGGTCGCGTACGAACATTCATTCAAGCCCGACAGGCATGCGCGCTCGAGACGGGACTCGGGCGAGGTCTCGAAACGCCGGCCGCCGGCTCACAGGGCGCGCACGACGAGGCAGGTGATGTCGTCGTCGAGGGGACCGGGCTTCCGGTACGCGTCCACGTCGTCGAGGACCGCCGACAGCACGTCCTTCGCCGCGAGCCCCGAGGCCGCATGACGTTCGACGGCTTGGCGAAGACGCTCCTCACCCCACAGGTCCCCCGTCTCGCTCTTCGCCTGGGAGAGCCCGTCGGTATAGAGCAGCAGGACGTCTCCGGAACCGAACGGGATCGGCCCCGCGAGTCCGTGCTCCTCCTCGGACATGAACCCCAGCGGCGTCCCCGTTCCGGACAGCTCGACGATCTGCCCGTTCGTACGCCGCAGGAACGGGTGATCGTGACCCGCGCTGGCCCACGAGAGCGTCCGCTCCGTCGGATCCAGGACGCCCAGGAAGAAGGTCATGAACTCCCCGTCGTCCATGTCTTCTTCGAGGCACCGGCTGATCGAGTCCAGCGCGCGCTGCGGCTCGTGGTCCTCGAACATCAGACGGCGGCACAGCGCTCGCGCCGTCGCGCCGTAGAGCGCCGCGCGGACCCCGTGTCCGCACACGTCACCGATCGCGATCGCGATGCGGCCGTCCGGCCGCTGGATCACGTCGTAGTAGTCGCCGCTCAGATCCTGGCAGACGCGACCGATGCCGGCGACGTCGAAGCCCACGGGCGCAACGACACCGCGCGGTTGCAGGCGCCGCTGGACCTCACGGGCACGCTGGATCTGCCGGCTGAGCCGCGCGCGCTCCTGCCCCTCGTCCGCGAGTTTCGCGTTCACGAGCGCGGTCGCGATCAGGCCGCCCAGCGCCACGAACGCCTGGAAGTCCGATTCGGTGAAGTCCTTCGTCGCGAACGTACCGTGCACGTAGAGGACGCCCACCGGGCGTCCCTCGAACACGAGCCGGGTCGCCATGATCGACAGGATGCGCTCGTCGATGATCGAGGTCGTCGGCCGCACGTCCCGGGCCGTCCCCGCCTCCTTCACGGGCTTCCCGGTCTCCCAGACGTCCTGCACGCAACTCCGGCTGTAGCGCGGACTCGGAGGCAGGTCCTCCCCGCCGACCCCACGAACCACGCGCGGCCGGATCACGCCGTTCTGCGGCGTCAGGAGGATGCCCTTCTCGGCGCCCGTGACGAGAACGGCCCGGTCCACAGCGCGCCGCATCCGCTCCTCCCGGTCCACGACGCCGTACAACTCCTCCGCCGTGTCCATGAGGAGATGGAGGTTCCGTCGGTCCCGGTCGAGGTTGCCGGAGAGGAAGTCCCAGGAATCGTTGGCCCAGTCCGCCATCCGTGCCGCGCCTCCTCCCTTGGACGCCCAGGGTACGACCAACGACAGGCCAAGGCGAGGCGGGTCAGAACGGGTTCGTGGCGAATACCGAGAACTCGGGCACGAAACCGCGGTCGTCCACCTTCAGGAGACCGACGATCGCGTCGGCGATCTCCCGGGGCCTCAACTTCTTCGGCGAGAGCTCCTGCCGGTGGCCGATCTTCTCGAAGAAAGGGGTTTGTACCTCGCTGGGGTTCACCAGCGTCACCCGCACGTTGTGTCGCCTCAGCTCGTCGCGCCAGCATTCCGTCATGCCCCGGAGCGCGAACTTGGAGGACGAGTACGCCGTGCTCCCGCTGCCTCCCTTGAGTCCGGACGTGGAGGAGATGTTGAGCAGGTTCCCGCTCTGCTGCTTCACGAAGACCCGCGCCGCCTCGCGCGCCATGAGGAAAGCGCCGAACACGTTCGTCCGAAAGACCTCCTCCATCGTCGAAAGCTCCATCTCGACCAGCGGCCCGAAGCGCCCGAACCCGGCGTTGTTCACGAGGAGGTCGAGGCGTCCGTGCTTCTCGACGACCTCCGCCACCGTCCGCACTGCGTCCGCCTCGACCCCCACGTCGGCGACGACGAAGTCGACGCCCAGCGTGCCGGCCGTCTCGACCAGCAGATCCCGGCGTCGTCCCGTGATCACGACCTGCGCCCCCTCGGCGACCAGGGCCTCGGCGATGCCGCGCCCGATGCCTTCGCTTCCGCCCGTGACCAGTGCGACCGAGCCCTCGAGATCCATCGTCGTCTCCTCTCCCGAACGTGGGACCGCGAGCATACTCGCGCGCCGGGCGGTATCCTCGGCGGCATCTCCTCGCTGGAAGGCGCCATGCACCGCACGACCGCCATGCTCGTTCTCCTCCCCGTCCTGTTCGCCGCGTGCGGTGAGGACGCCGCCCCTCGCGGGCCCGTCGACGTAGAGGGACCGGGCTACCGCGGCGTGATCCTCCCGGCGAGTGCCTGGGCCGACTACGCCTACGAGGTCGAGGGCTTCTGGGACGTCTCCGCGGAGGACGTCCGGCGCGCGGAGGCGGCGCTGCCCGTGGCGGCGAAGCAACGGGCTCCCGACCTCGAGGTACCCCTCGAGCGCTACACACGCCAATACGTCGGGGTCGTCATGGAGGGTCGCCGCCTGCTCTACCTGAACCTGCTCCACGAGGACTCGCTGCGCTCCACGCCGGACGACACCGAGGAGGAGCGGGGCGCCTGGCGGCGTGAGCTCGTGGTCGTCGACGACGGCGGCGATTGGTACGTCGAGGCCTTCTTCGACTCCGAGACCGGAGAGTTCACGGAGTTGTGGGTGCACGGCGAGGCCTAGCCTCGCGGCCGGGCTGGGGAGCTACCGGCCGCCGAGGTCCGCGACGTAGGCCTTCAGCTCACGTTCGAGCGCCTGCGCCTGCTCGTCGGGGAGGAGCGTCGCGATCGCCTCGATCGGCGAGCCCTCCCCGAGGGCCGCGACGAGCTCCTTGAAGAGCGCCCGGTGCGCGGGCTTGCCTTTCCGCAACATGTGGACGAGCGCCCACGCCTGCGCGTAGCTCCAGGGCCCGCCTTCGTAGAACCGCCGCGGGGAGAAGACCAGGAACTCCTCCAGGGGGACGAGCCCCTTCTTCTTCAGCAGCGCAACGTACTCCGGGTGCACCCGGCCGAACTCGAGGCGGCCGCGGACCCTCTCCGCGTTCTGGTGGTAGACGGCCATGCCCTCGTTGAACCAGATCGGGGCGTCGGGCATGAATCGGTCGAGGTACTGGTGAAACCCCTCGTGCCGGATCGTCTCCATCATCGCGTCGCGGTCCGGCAGGTTCCAGATGAGCAACTGCTTGAGGAGCGGGCTGTAGACGCCCGCCGCGCGCTCCGAGGGTTTCCCCATCAGTCCCTGCAGCTCGGTCATGTAGTTGATGAACCCGCGTTGGCCGCTGAAGAGGTAGACCTTGTACAGCTTCTCCTTGTCGCGCGTCACCCAGTGGAAGTTCACGCGATACGACGTGAGTGCCTCTTCCAGCAGCTTGGAGGCCTCGATGCACGTCTTCTTGTCGATGTCGGAGATCACGTGGTAGTTGCGCGACTTGTACTCGTGCACCTGGTTCCAGGTCGGCCCGCGCTCGGCGCGGACGACGGCCTTGCCGAGGAGGTCGAGCAGGTCCGAGCGAACACCGTGTAGGGCCGCCCGTTCCGTCGCGCTCTTGGCGTCTCCGATCCGCCCCGCACGCAGCAGCGCCACCGCAGCCCTCTCGTAGGCCAGGGGATCGCGGGGATGCTGCTTCATCGCGGCCTGCACCGTCTTCACGAGGTCGTCGGTGCGCCCCAGCCGACGCAGCACCTGCGCTCGCAGCAGCACCCCCTCGAGGAAGTCGGGCGCGATCTCGAGGCTCCGGTCGAGGTCGGCGAGCGCCCGGTTCAGCAGGCCCACCTCGGCGTAGAGCTGCGCCGACAGGTACGCGCAGACGGCCTCCGGCGCGCCGGCCTTCTCGACCACGGCAAGCTGCTTCTGCGCGCCGGCCCAGTCGCCGCGCTTCAGCAGGTTCCGGACCCGCGTGACCTTCGAGCGGAGCTTGCGGTCCACCTCGACCGGAAGATCCGGGCGCTTCGCCGCCGGCGAGCCCGTGACCGGAGACGCGCCTTCGTAGAGCCAGGCGGGGAGGATCTTCTTCGGATCCCAGGTCTTGTCGAACTCCTGGCGCTGCGCCAGGACCGCCTTGTCGAGCCGGTCCTGGATCCACGCCGGCTCGATCGTGCCCGTGAAGGTCAGCTTCGTCCACGTGGGCGCCTTGAAGGCCAGGAAGCCCCAGACGTTCTTGGGCTTCTTCGCCGTACAGAGCGTCTTCCCGTTCACCGCCATCCTGATCTGCGTGGCGCTCACCTTGACCTGCAGTCGGTACGCCTTCTCGACGGGGATGGAGACGACGCCCTGGGTGGCGAGCTCCTTCTTCGTCTGGCCGTCGAAGTGCGTGATCGAGGCCGGCAGCCAGACTTCCCGGTTCCCCTTCGCCACGGGCGGCGTTCCGAACTGCATCACCCACATCTGGCGACGTTTCGTGCGCGGGTGCGTATCCCCGGTGAGGAGGATCCGGGGCGCCTGGTTCGTCGCGGCGGGGTAGCGCTGCCCGCGGATCTCGACGAGGAAGGGGCCCTTCGTTTTCCCCGGAAACGCCAGGAGACCGCCCTGCACCTTCTCGAAGTCGCTCTGCTCGTCCTCCTTGATCTCGATCTTCAGGTACCCGGTGCTCGGGTCGAACTTCCCGACCTTGCCCGCGACCACGTCGTTGGCCTGAGGCGCCTCGTGGGCCGCGCCGAAGGCGAAGCGCTCGGCGAGGTCCTCGATCTCGACGCGGCGGGCGCGCGCGTACGGTTGCCTCTCGTGCCGGTCCAGGAGCGACTGGAGTCGCCGGAGGCCCGACTTGAACTGCTCGCGCCGGCAGTCCTTGTGCAGGCGCTCGATGGCCTTCGCGAACGCCTCCGCATCGCCGGGCGCGTCCTCCGCGAACACGGCCCCCCCGGAAAGGAGGACGAGCAGCCCTCCAAGCAGCGCAGCGACCAGTCGCGGACGTCTCACCTCGCGGGATTCTACGTGCGGAGCGCTCCGCGGGCCATGATGGACTACGGATCGGGCAAGACCGGAGGCCGACCATGCAACGCAACCCGTGGATCCTGATCCTGCTCTGCGTCGGCG